>NZ_CP155448.1:0-75083 GCF_045290345.1 Singulisphaera photorubra
GGGAAGCGGCAGGGGAGGAGGCGAGGGGGGAAGACTGGATCGTTCTGAAAGCTCAGTGCGGAGGGAGGCCAGTTCGCGATCGATCCGCTCAATCCGCTCCAGGTGCGCGTTCAGTAACGTCGCGTTATCATCATGGACCTGGCGGAGGAGGCCCACCAGGGTCGCCTGCATATCGCTCTGCTGCTTCAGGACGGTCCCCTGGGTCTGCTGAAACGTGTCGACCATCCAGGCAAAGAGCGCGTGTTGAGACTCGGTCGGTACGAGATCGAGAGCCCTGGGGGCGTCCGCGTCTTCGATCTCGGGCTCGAGGACGTGGGCGACGAGTGGCTTTGGCTCGAGACAAACCGGAGTCCTGGCTCTGGAAGCAGCCACGGAGCGCACCGTGAAGGAGGTCGCGCCGATCGTGATTGTCGCACCATCGTTGATGATCGAAGCGCCCCGGACCGGCTGATTGTCGACCCGCGTATTGTGACCGCAGAGGTCCACCAGGTAGGCGGCCGAACCGGTGCGGAGCAGGGCACCGTGAACCTTCTCGACCAGGCTGTCCTTGACCTGGATCCCACAGGCGTTCGACCAGCCCAGGAAGATAAGCTCAGAGCCGAGCGTCCAAGGTCCGCTCTGGCCTTGCTTCGGTTCGAGCGTCACCCTGACGAGTGAGTCCGCACCGCCGGTCTCGGCAAGTGGGTCGTCATCGCAAGGGGGTGGGTCGACGACCCTGCCATCGATCTGGATGTGCAGCAGTGTGATCCGCCAGTCATCGATCTCGAGCCAATCGCCCGGCCTCAGCCAACCCACGATCAGGTCGTCGCCGTTGAGCCGCGTTCCGGTCCTGGAAAGGAGGTCGACCGCAAAGACGCCACGGGGATCGAGGTGGAGATAAACATGACGCTTGCTGATCCCAGGACCGTCGAGCCGAATCGCCGAATCAGGGGTTTGTCCCACAAGGGCGAACGGGCGATCGACCTGGATGATCCGGTCCTCCGTGGATCCGGTCCCCTCGACACGGAACGTCATCTCGCCGTGAATCCAGAATTGACGACTGGATTCGAGAGCCTGGTTCCGCATCGAGGATCATCCTTTGCTGCTTTGATTCATGGTCCGCGGTGCTTGGCGACTTATTGCGTTAGTCCTCCATGATACGTTTCCAGTCCGATCGTTCCGAGGGCTGAAGTTGCTCGGGGCTGAGCCGGGCCTGTTTCGCTTGATCGCGGGCCTTCTCGAAATCGGCGGTCCGCCCCTTTTTTTGGTAGGCGCGGGCCAGGTGGAAATAAACGACCCCGGAGGGCTGGGACTCGGCTGCGGTCTCCAGATCCTTGATCGCTTCGTCGAGCCGATCGAGTCGGGTCAAGATGACGCCGCGGGTGTCGAGGACGTTGGCCTGAAAGCCGGCCCGTTTCAGCAACTCGTCGACGTATTCCAGTCCTTCCTTCGGCTGGTTCAAGTCTTCGGAGAGAGTCCATGCCATGTCATTGAGGAAGGTATAGTCGCCCGGCTCGAGCTTGAGAATGGCCTGGTAGAGTTTGATCTGTTCATCAAACCGACCTTGAAGGTAGCGGACTCGGGCCATCTTCTGGAGCGTCTCGATCGAGTTGGGACGCTGCTTGAGATCCTGCGAGACGAATCGATCGGCCAGGGGAAGCCAGCGGGCGTCGGCGCCCGGGACGGACGCAAGCACCAAAGCCGAGGTGCCCGCGTTCTGGGTGTCACCCGCTTTGGCGGCTTCCTCGAGCCGAGCAACCGCCTCATCGAGCCGCCCGCGCCCGGCGAGGAACATGCCCTCAGCGCAGGCGCCTCGGGGGCCAAGCTGACCGACCCGTTGAGCGACCCGCGTGGCGGCATCGGGCCGTTGAAGTTGCAGGAGGAGCCCGATCATTTTCTCGCCAACGGCCAGCGCTTCGGGCGTATCGACTCGCGCTGCGAAGGCACGCTCGAGACCGGCTTCCGCGTCCTCTCCCTGTCCCTTGGCGAGTTGGATCCGGGCGCGGAGCTCGGCCACGGCCAGGCTGTTCGGGTCGAGCTTGACGAGGCGGTCGAGCTGCCGATCAGCTTCATCGAACGCTTTCTCGTTCAGCAGGATACTGGCATAAAGCAGGATGGCCTCGGGGTTGGCATTTTCCCCGGCAGCCCGCATGGCGTGCACTCTGGCCTGTTCGGTCTGGCCCGCGCTGCGTTGGAGGCGGGCCAGCAGTTCATGCACCGCGGTGGCATTGGGCAGCTCGGCCGCAAGCTTCTCCAGGATCACGATCGCCTGTTGTTTGGGTTTGGTGCCGGGGCCCTTTGCCAACACGCTTGCCCTCGCAAATCGGTCATCGGGTGCGTCGTCCGCCTTGTCGGTCGGGCCCACGAGCTTGAGCGCTTCGTCCCAAGCGGTGACGTCCCCCTCGCGGCTTGCCAGGATCAAGGCCAGCTTTCGCGACGCCCAGCCCAGCGCGGGGTCGAGCTTCAAGACATGGCGAAGCGAGGCCTCGGCTTCGGCCTTGCGATTGGTCTGTTCGAAGAAGCCGATCGCGGCCGAATGCACTGCAACGTCGTCGGGCCAGCGTTTGAGTGCGTCTTGATAACAAGCATTTGCACGGTCATTATTATCCACCACGCGATAGCACTGAGCCCAGAGGAGCTCGGGCCGAGCCGTTTTGACCCGTTCGCGGATTTGCTCGACGGTGACGGCGGCCTCTTTAAGGTTGCGCTGGCTCACCTGAAGCATCAGGAGTTGGAGCCATGGTGTTGCGTCGCCTGGGTGGGTTTCGATCAGGAGCCGGAGCGTGGCCTCGGCTTCCTTCGGCTTGCCGAGTTCGTTGAGCACGCGGGCCTGCCAGATCCGGGCGTCGAGACCTTGGGGATTTCCCTCGACCATCTGTGCAGCCAGTTGCTCCGCGCGATCATTGTCGCCCGATTTGAGTGCCTCCACCGTTGCGAGCCGATCGAGGTCGGGGGGAACCACCGGCAACTTCTTGCGAATCCGATCCAGGTCGGCGTCGCGGCGCTCACGAACGAGGAGGGACATGAGTGGTCCCAAAGCGACCTTCCCTCCTCGTTGTTCCATGGCCTTCTCATAAGCGGCGATCGCCTTGTCCGTCTGGCCCTGTTTCTCCATCAATCGGCCTTCAACCAGGTATCCCGAAGCCGAGAAGGGCTGGCTGGCTTGAATCTCGCGGATCAATGTGGCGGCCTCGTTGAACCGAGCCTCTTTTGACGCGCCTGTTGATTCGCTGGAGTGGTCTCGCAAGAGTTCGTCGATTCTGGCCAGCCGCCAATATGGGGCCTTGGGTCCGCCGATTCCCTTCAGCGCATCCACCTCGGCTCGGATCGCGGCGTCGTCGCCCGCATTCATCGCCAGTTCCAGGAGCGCCGCGCGAGGCTCAGGACTATTGGGTTGAAGCTTGGCCCATTGCCCGAACGCGTGGCGAGCCGCGACTCGATCGTCCTGCTTCACCGCGAGCTCCCCGAGCGTTTTCCAGATCTGAGACCGTTGGTCGGAAGGCACACGGTTCAAGCCGTCGAGCAGGGTGGAGCGGGCCTCTTTGAGGTGTCCCAGGGCGAGCAGGTACGAGGCGCGAAGCACGAAGAAGTTGGCCTGAGGATCTGCGGCGATCGCCTGGTTGAGTGTCTCGATCGCCTCGGTGGAACGTCCGAGACGATTCAGAAGATTGGCTTGAGCCATCCACAAGGGAGCCGATTTCGGGTTGGCCTTGGTTACCGCCACAAGTCGGGCGAGCGCGTCGTCAGACTTGCCGAGGGTCGCTAGGTAGTCTGCGCGGACCAGGGCTCCTTCCACCGAGTTGGGGGCCACTTTCTCGACCCGGTCCAAGATCTGCTCAAACTCGGTCCAGGTCCGCTTCTCGGCAGGCAATTCAAGCTGTCGACGCCAGAGAAGCAGGGCTGAATTCACCAGGAGTCGAGGATCGTTCGGGTTGACGGCCAGCCCTTGCTCAAGGGTCCGGTTAGCGTCGCCGAGCCGCTCGGCTGCCTCCAGGTTGGCGATTGCGATCCAAGGGGTGCTCCACTGTGGGTTCGCCTTCGTGGCTTCACGATAGGCGTCCATCGCCTTGAGCGTGTCGTTGGCCTGTTCGTAGCACTGGCCAAGCACGTAGTTCAGGTGCGCTTCGAGGCTTTTGGGAGCCTTGTAACGGATGGCTTCCAATTCGGTGATCGCCTCATTCGACCGCCCCTTCTTGAAGAGCGCAAAGCCGTTCAGATAGCGATAGAACACGTTTGGCTCGTCGCCGCCGATCAGCCGGCGATACTGCGCGATCAGCGGGTCGGCTTCCTCGGCGCGACCGATGTCGAGCAGTACCTGAGCCAGTCGCCAGGTCAGCTCGGCGTTGTTGCCACCGGTCTGAACCAGGCCGTCGCGCCAGCTTCGGATCGCTTCATCGGGACGTTGCTCGCTGAGCTCGATCAGTCCTTCGACGAGCTTGATCCGGAGGTCGCCGCGTGCGGTGGAAGGAATGTTGCCGAGGTGCGTCTTGGCGGTCGCGGTGTCGCCGCGTCGGTTGGCGGCGTCTGCCGCCGCGAGCTGGACGTCGACGCTTGCCGGATCGGCCTTCAACGCTTCGGCGATCTCGGCGTCCGCCCGATCGGCTTGATCTGAGCCGGCAAAATAACGCGATCGGGCCAGGTGGGCCATCGCGAGCTTTGCGGGTTGCTTCCGGTGCAATTCGACGAGGTGATCGAGAACCTCGAGGGCTTTCGTGGAATTGTTGAGCTTGTCGCGATAGAGCCGTGCCAGTCGCTCGGCGCCGTCGACATCACCGGGTTCGATCCGCTCGGCGGCCTCGTATTCCCGGCTTGCCTCTTCGAGCGCCTTCACATTACCTTCCGCCCCTTCGCCCTCCAACGCCTGGGCTAATAGACGATGGGCCGAGGCGTCGTTGGCCCCTCGTCGGATCAACTCACGGGCCAGGGTCTCGGCCGCCTTGGTCCGTCCGCCAATCTTCAGGTTCAGTTCGACGAGCCGGCGCCGTGTCTCCTGCCGCTTGGGATTCTCGGGGTCGAGGCCGAGTACCTGGTTATGAATCGGCATCGCCTCGAGCGCCTGCTCGGCGGTTCTGGCGGTGTCGGCGAGGATCTTCGCCTTCAGGTCGAGCGCCGCAACGTCGGCCGCGTTCATCGTTAAATACTGATTTAAATATTGAAGAGCAAGATCGGGACGGTTTGAGTCCAGGTTTTTTTTGGCTTCCTGAAGGAATAGGGCCCGGCTCTGTTTCCCGCGGTACGCTTTAATAGCGAAGAAACCGGCGACCAAGACGAGTAGCCCCACCCCCATTATGATCGCAGCGCGGAGATTGAAACGACGTTTGGAAACGGGACGACTCGCCTTGCTCATGGTGCAAATCCTCGGTCCGGTCTCTCTGTCGATGACGGTTCGAGAGAGGTAAACCGGTCTTGGCTACTATAGGCGGAAGTGATTCTCAGGACTGGAAATCCGATCCGGTCGACGGTCCCATGTTGTCCAAAAACAACACGGGTTCATTATAAAACTCGCCACTCTGCCGCGTTTCCGGGTCTATGGCCGGTTAGGCCAATTCCGCCTTGCAATGCTTGGATCCCGGTTCCATGATATTAACATGGGCATCTCGATGATGAGCACGCTCTCCGCGTTCCTTCGACTCGCCGCCCGGCTGCGTCCGCTTCTGGGCACGCGTGAAGTGGCCATTTCTGCCTCGTTCTTCGCCCTTGGTGATTCGACCGACGCGATACGTAGAGCACTCCGCCACTACCACAAGCCCGCATTATTAACGTGTGAGTATTCGACGCCAGGTCTCCAGCGTCGTGCGATGGGGTTGTCGGCTGGCTGAGGTGGCGGTCTTCCTAGGGCAGGAGAGGCATGAGCACCATCAATGTGTCGGTCGAACCGAATCAGGCCAGCCCGGTGTCTCCGGCGGCAGAAGCCGGCTCGAAGTCGGGGCTCGCACGCTGGGGTCGCGTGGCCTTGGCGTGCATCGTTCTGACGATCTCGGGAGGAGTTCGCTGGTGGCAGGTCCGCCAGGTCGAGGCCGTGCTTCGCGACGGGCGCATTGCGCCATTTCCGCTGGACGATTTGCCTTTGGTCCTGGGGGATTGGCGGGGTGAAGAGACCAAGATTGACCCCAAAATCGCCCGGCGCACGGGGGCGACCGATCTGATTACTCGAAGATACGTCGATCAGAGGACCGGGGCGACCCTGGAAGCCATCATCCTCTACGGGCCGTCAACCGAGGTCTACGGTCACACCCCCGAGGTTTGTTATCAGGCCGCGGGCTATGAAAAAGTTGCCGGCCCTGATGCGCGAACGATCGACGTGGGTTCGCTGCCGGTTCCGTTTCGGGCCTTGGTCTACTCCAAGGGAGAAGGGGGGCAGAGCGAACTTCATGAGGTTTACTACTCGTGGCGCTTCGCCCGCCACTGGTCGCCTGATGTGATTGGCACCTACAAGCGGTTCGAGCGGATTCCCGGGATGCTCAAGATCCACCTGGCGCGGTTGGTGACGGAGCACGAGCGGCGGGATATCGGCAACCCTTGCGAAGCCTTTCTTGAAGTCTTGTTGCCGGAAGTGGAACGACGTCTCGCCGCCACGATGCCGGCCGCGGAACCGTCCCGGAAGGGAACTGCCCGATGAACAATCTTCCTGAACCCTTCGACGGTTCGTTGAATCTCAGGCCGGTTCCAGAGACCTCCGTCTACGCAAATTCCGCCTCGGATTTCGACGACGAGTCCGCGGACGTCTCCGCCAGTTCGGGCACGGGCAACCGGGTTTCCGTCGGACTCGTCTGGCGCGCCTTCCGCCGCTACTGGTGGCAGGTCCTCGTGATCTGGGGGATGGGCTCGGCCGCGCTCGTGACGCTGGCGTATACGGTCATCAAGCCGACCTACGACGCCGTCGCGCGGGTCCGGGTCGAGCCCGGTGAACAGTCGCTCTACACCAGCAAGAACACGACGCCGCTCGAATTCGCCGAGTTCAAGGAAACCCAGGTGGCTTCGGTCACGAGCCCCGTCGTCCTTAGCCTGGCGCTGACCGAGCATCCCGAACTATTTCAGCTCCCTAAGCTGCAACGCACCGAGGACGCCGAGGCGGAGATCCGACGATCGCTGAGGGTCATGATCTATCCGAAGACCAACCTGATCGATCTGTCGATGTCCTCCCAGTCGCCCACCGAGGCGGCCCAGATCATCAACGCCGTGCTCGATGCCTATCTCAAAAACGCTTCGAGTACCAGTAACGAAGATATCGAACGGCGAATCGTGCAGTTGAAGGCGGATCGAGACACACGCATCAGAGAATTGGAGTCGAAACGGGCGGAGTGGCGTCGGCTCAGCGACCGCATCGGCGCCGCGGATACGGCCGGTGTCAAGGATCGGAACTTGATCACGGGCGATGACTATCGGCTTTTGAGTGACCGGTTGTCCCAGGTCGAGATCGAGCGGTATGCGACGCAGGCCAAGCTCGATCAGCTTCGGAGCGAGAAGCAGGTTCCGGTCACCGGTCAGGATCAGGCGCTGCACGAGCAGACCGTCCGCGACGCATTCTATGCCGACCCGCGAATTATTCAGCTTCAGAAGGAGCTGACTCTCCTCCAGGGCAAAACCGACCGGATCAAGCGAATCTCTCGAAATTCACGCGACCCGTCGCTGGTGGCCATGGAGGCGCAACGCCGGGCATTGAAGGGGGAACTCTCCGCCTGGTGGACGCGGCTTCGCCCCAGGCTCGAACGGGACATCACGGCTGAACATGGTGGGGAGAATAGTGACCGGGCGATCGGCGAGGCGGAGTTGTTGCTGGCGTCGTTGAAGTCGCAAGAGGCTCACTACCACGAAAAACTCAACCAGATGAAGATCAAGAGCCGGGATGCGGGGGGCGAGGGGCTACAACTCGAGTTCGTCCGCCACGACACCGACCGCTCCGCCGACATGCTCCACAAGGTCGAGGATAATCTCAACCAGCTCGAGCACGAGGCGAGGAGCCCAATCGCTCGGGTTCGTAAAGAGTTTCCGGCGCGGCCGTCGAATCGGCCCAACGTCAATCATCGCACCAAACTCATGGCCCTGGCGCCGGCCGGGATGCTCTTTTTGGTCATGGGATTCTTCGTGGTGATCGAGCTTCGGGCGGGGCGGGTGGCCGACCCTGATGAATTCTCGAGCCGAGTTCGGGTTCAGATCCTTGGCGTGGTGCCCCCTCTGCCTTCGACCCAAGCGTCGGGTGGCTTCCTGGTGCGGCGCGACGAGTTTCGAATGCAGCGTCAGCTCGATGAGTTCGTGCAGAGCCTCGATCACCTGCGCGTCCTCCTCTGTGCCCGACCCGATCGCTGGGGAAGGGACCGGCATTGTGTGCTGATCACCAGTGCCTGTGGTAGCGAAGGTAAGACAACCCTGGCCGTGCAACTTGCCGAGCGCTGCGCGACCGCGGGACTGATGACGCTACTGATCGACGCTGACTTGCGCAATCCAAGCTTGAGCCGAATGCTCGACGCTGCGGAAAGCGACGGCCTGAGCAACGTCCTACGCGACGAGACGGCGGCGGAAGCCGCGATGATGGTCATCCACGATGCCGGCGGGTTTCATTTCCTGCCGGCTGGAACTCCCCGGACGGATCCCAACCGGCTATTGCAGGGCGAAGCGCTCGGCAAACTGTTGGCTCAGGCCCGTGAAAGCTTTGACATGATTATTGTCGATGCGCCGCCGGTCCTTCCGGTTCCCGATGCGTTGACCATTGGTCGTTGGACCGACGGTGCCGTACTGGCCGTTCGCTATGACACGAGCCGGTGCTCGCTCGTCGAGCGTGCCCAGCGCCGACTGGCTCACGTCCGGGTGCCCGTAATCGGGGCGGTCGTCAATGGGGTCCGCGCAACCGAATCGACTTACGGCGGCTCCTATGCCTACGGCGGGAACGCGATATCCCAGATGCCGGGCGTCGAGGGTTAACGTCACTAGGGCGGACAGGTTGGACGTTGGAATCGACGGGCATAAAGTCCGTGTGAACGTGCTATCAAGGAGAAAGTGATCGTGGCGACTGTGCCGAGCAAGGCGTCGGAGTCCTGGCGGCCGGGGGTTGTGGACATCTTGTCCGCGGTCTTCGTGGCGATCGCGCTGGGTTGGTCTTACGCTCCGAGCCTTGCCAGTCTGGCGAGCCGCTGGAGTCGTGACCCGAACTACTCGTTCGGATTCCTCGTCATTCCGATCGCGCTGGCGATCGCTTGGGGGCGTCGCGACCAACTCGATCGAGCGCGACTGAAGCCGAAGTGGTGGGGGTTCCTGCCACTCCTGGCGCTTCTGGGAGCGCGAGTCCTGCTTTATGAGTGGAACGAGCAGTACCTCGAGACCGCCACGATTCCGTTGGTTGTCGCGGCCTTGCTGCTGGCTCTGGGAGGCTGGCAACTCGTCCGCGTGTTCTTGCCAGCGGTTGTTTTTCTTTTCTTCATGCTTCCGCTCCCTCCGAGCATCAACACGATCCTGGCCAATCCGCTTCAGAGGCTGGCGACCATCGGCAGTGTGGCGGTGCTCCAGGTGATGGGGCTGCCTGTGCTCGCCGACGGAAATGTGATCACCGTCGGTGCGGAGCCGCTCGAAGTGGCGCAGGCCTGTAACGGCCTTTCCATGCTCTTGAGCTTCGTGACCTTGATCACGGCGATGGTGATCCTGATCCCGCGGCCGCTCTGGGAGCGGGTCGTGCTCTTGGTGAGTGCCATCCCGATTGCGCTGGTGACCAATATCATCCGGATCGTGGTGACCGCCTGGTGCTACCACCATTTCGGCCATGAAACCGGCGAGAAAATCAGTCACGACGCGGCCGGCCTGGCGATGCCCGTGATTGCCCTGGTTCTCGCCTTCGCGGAGCTCTGGGTCCTCTCGTGGCTGATGGTCGAGGTCGAAGACCAGGCCTCACCAGGGGCCCGCCCTCGGAGTTCGGGACGGCCCCATCCTGAGCCGAACTGATCGGCTGTTGCGATCGTCGCCGTCACCGTCGCTGATGGCGTCCGGATCGATCGTAACTATTGCAAAGGAGTCGATGACTTCACTTGAAAATCCTCTTTTTGAACCCAGTCGGGACAATCGGCGGCGCCGAGATGTGTCTGCTCGACGTCCTGGCGACGGTCGGTTCGGCTCGGCCAAACTGGCAGCTTAGCGTGGTCCTTGGAGACGACGGACCGTTGCGCGAGGCCGTCGAGGCTTTGGGGTTCTCCTGCGCCTTGCTGCTATTGCCACGCGGCCTGGCGAGGATGGGTGACTCGGGGAGTCGTGAGACGGGGTCGAGGTGGAGCAGGGGGGGCGTGTTGGCGGCTCGAGGATCGGTCGCCGCATTGGCAACCGCGGCTTATCTCTCGCGCTTGCGACGCCTGATTCGCGCCGAGACGCCGGACTTGATTCAGACCAACGGGATGAAAGCACATGTTCTCGGGGCGTGGGCCGCGCCGCGTGCCGTCCCGGTGGTCTGGCACCTGCATGATTATCTCGGGTCACGACCTGTGATGGCCCGGCTGCTGAGAAACTCGGCAGGGCGCCGGGTCAACGCCGTGGCGGTCTCCCAGTCCGTCGCTGCCGATGCATTGCGCACGCTTGGTGATCGGGCCTCGGTCCAGACGATTTACAACGCTGTCGACCTGGAGCGGTTCGCGTTCAAAGGGGAAGACGGAGCCTGGTTGGATGCCGCGGCCGGGATGCCTCCCGCAGCGCCAGGCACGATCCGTGTCGGCCTGGTCGCCACGTTTGCCGTCTGGAAGGGGCACCACCTTTTTCTCGACGCAATCGCCAGAATCTCGGACAAGTTGCCCTGTCGGTTCTACATTATCGGGGGGCCGATTTATCGATCGCGAGGGTCGCAGGTCGAGCGGGACGAACTTGAGGAGCGTGTGAACGTGCTCGGGCTTGGTGGGCGAATTGGATTTGTCGGGCATCAGGCCGACCCTGCTCGGGCGATCGGGGCGCTTGACGTCGTGGTCCATGCGAGCACCCGCCCCGAACCGTTTGGCCGTGTGATCGTAGAAGGAATGGCTTGTGGCCGTGCGGTGGTCGCCATTCAGGACGGTGGGGCCGCCGAGCTCTTCGTGAATGAAGTGACCGCGTTGGGCTGTCCTCCTCGCGACGCCGAGAGCCTGGGGCAGGCGATCAGGCGCCTGGTAGTCGACCCTGATCTGCGTCGTCGCCTTGGCCTTGCCGGCCTGGAGTCAGCACGCCAGCGATTCGATCGTCATCGCCTTGCCGAGCAGTGGAGTCGTCTCTACGAATCGATCGGAATGGACCAACGAGCCGAAGCCGCGAACGCCCTCGGGCAAGCGAATCAGGCACGAGGAAACGAAAGATCCGAAGCATGACCGGAACTCGCGTCTGCCATCTCGGGAAGTATTACCATCCGGCTCCCGGAGGCATCGAGTCGCACGTCAGGACTCTGGCTCATGCGCAGGCCGAGCTCGGCTTGTCGGTCCAGGTCTTTTGCGCCAACCATCAGGCGGGGCCGACGACCGTTGAGACTGACGGTCCGATCGAGGTGACGCGGGTTCGTCGACTGGTCTCGCTGGCGAAGTGCGACGTGTGCCCCGAGCTGGGGGCTCGGCTGGCCCGGATCGATGCTGATATTATCCATCTGCATGTCCCTAATCCGGCGATGGTTCTTGGCCTCCTGCACGCGAGGCCCGGTAAGCCGGTGGTTGTGACCTATCACAGCGACTTGATCCGGCAGAAATTTCTGGGGTCGATCTTCCGGCCGATCGAGCGGCTCGCCTACCGTCAGGTTCGTGCCATCATGACCTCGAGTCCGCTGTACCCACAGGGCTCGAGCTTCCTGCGTCCTTATACCGATCGCCTGTACGTATTGCCTCACGGAGTCGAGCTGCAACCCTACCTCGATCCGTCGTCCGAAGATCGCGAGCGCGCCGCGCAAATCCGAGCTCAGTATGCAAGCGACGGACCGCTCTGGCTCTGTGCGGGACGACACGTTTACTACAAAGGCTTTGTGAATGCGATCCGGGCGCTGACTCGCGTCCGAGGTCGACTACTTTTGCTCGGTGATGGCCCCGATCAACAGGCACTTCGGGCGGAAGCTCAACGGCTGGGTGTGGATGATCGCGTGATATTCACGGGATCACTAACGCATACTTTGGACCTCGTGCCTTACTATCACGCGGCCGATGCTTTCTGGTTTCCTTCGAACGCGCGGAGTGAGGCATTCGGCCTGGTTCAGGTCGAGGCCATGGCCAGCGGTTGTCCGGTCATCAATACTCAGATTCCTCATAGTGGCGTCGCCTGGGTCAGCCTTCATGAGGAAACCGGGTTGACCGTGCCCGTCGACGATCCGGTGGCGCTGGCCGCGGCCGCGAACCGGCTGCTGACCGAGCCCGGCTTACGTGACCGTTTTGCCGCGGCCGCCAAACGTCGGGCTGTTCGCGAATTTGATCATCGGATTATGGCCGAGCGGAGCTTGGCTATCTATCGTCATGTGCTGTCTGGAGCACCTGTGACGCAATTCGCCAGGCGTCCGGCTCTGACCCCCAGCGCAACATCATGAACGCACCGGTTCGCGTGTTGCACTGTTCGTCCGGCAACCTCTACGGTGGTGTCGAGACGCTTCTGGCGACGCTAGCGCGCCAGGCAACGCCCGGCGCTTGCCCGGAATACGCGCTCTGCTTCGAGGGACGTTCGAGCGCCGAGCTCCGCGAGGTCGGGGCCAACGTCCATCAGCTTGCCCCGGTGCGTTTGCGTCGGCCCTGGACGATCTGGCAAGCCCGCCGCAATCTCAGTCAACTTCTGGCTAAGCGACCATTCGACGTGGTGGTCTGTCATGGCGGCTGGCCGCACTGGATCTGTGGCCCCGTGGTCCGCCGGCGCGGGACTCCACTCGTATTCTGGCTCCATGACCTGGCCGGAGGGACGCACTGGGTCGAGCGCCTTGCCGCCGCGACTCCTCCCGACCTGGCCCTGGCCGGGAGTCGTTGCGCCGCGGAGACGATCAAACACATTTTCCCAGGTGTGCCGCGTGAGGTGATTTATCCTCCGGTCGCGCTTCCGGCGGTCGACCGAGTGAAGGCCCGCGAATCGATTCGCGCCGAGCTGGCGACGTCCCGCGAAGCGGTGGTCATCGTTCTGGCGAGCCGGTTCGATCCCTTGAAAGGGCACAGGACTTTGATCGAGGCTCTCGGCCGCTTGCAAGAGCGGCCGGGCTGGGAGGCCTGGATCGCAGGCGGGGCCCAGCAGGCCCACGAGCATCACTACCTTGACGAGCTCCAGAAGCAGGCCCAGGCCGCCGGTATTGCCGAGCGAGTCCGCTTCCTGGGCCATCGGTCCGACGTTCCGACCCTTTTGGCGGCGGCCGACATTTTCTGTCAGCCCAACCTCCGCCCTGAGTCATTCGGACTCGCTTTCGTCGAGGCGATGGATGCCGCACTCCCCGTGGTGAGCACGAAGATCGGCGCGGCGGAGGAGATCGTCGATGCTTCGTGTGGAATCCTCGTTCCACCCAACGATTCCGCCACGCTGACCGCAAGTCTCACGACTTTGATCGAAGAACCGGAGACTCGCCGTCGCCTTGGCTCGGCCGGCCCGGCTCGCGCTCGCGATCTCTGCGATCCCGGTGCCGCCCTGGCCCGGCTCGAAACCTTACTCCGCGACGTTTCTCGAGACAAAGAGGCTCGCCCGTTCGTCAGGTCGATTCCCGCCGAGGCGGTGCCCCGATGACGACCGATCGCTGGCATCTGATCACGGGAGAGTATCCGCCAAAACCAGGCGGTGTGGGAGACTACACCGCGCTCCTGGCCGCGGAACTGGCTGAAGTCGGTTCAGATGTTCATGTCTGGACATTGAAAGATCAGGAGGTCGCCGCCGTTGCGGGAGTGACCGTTCACCGTCCGTTGGAAGGATGGTCCCGGCTGGCGCTTGCGCGCCTCGACGAAGAACTCGATGCCTTTGCGTCGCCGCGCCGGCTGTTGGTGCAGTACGCGCCGAACGTCTGGGGCTACAAGGGCATGAACATCGAGTTTTGCCGCTGGCTCCGCCGCCGCCGCGCCAAAGGGGACGACGTCCGTGTCATGTTCCACGAGGTCTGGTACCCTTTTCAGTTTCGAGACAAGCCGACGCGTTGGCTGTTGGCCCTGGTCCATCGTCTCATGACGCGGACTTTGATGGATGCCTGTTCGTCGGCCTATGTCTCGATCCCGGCCTGGGAACCGTTGCTTCGCGCCTCCGAAAGCGGGGCGAGGAAGCCGATCACCTGGCTTCCCGTCCCCAGCACCATCGCCCCGATCGACGACAGTTCGGCCGTCACCGAAATTCGACGTCGATTCGCGTCGGGGGGGCAAACAATCCTCGGCAGTTTTGGAACGTTTGGTGGCTTGATCGGATCGATGCTTCTCGAAATCCTGCCCCGACTTCTTGATCGCCGCGAGGATCGGGTCGGGCTGCTCTTTGGCCGTGGTAGTGATCGTTTCGTCGCGAGTCTGGTCGCGGCTCGTCCTGAGCTTGCCGGTCGACTGATCGCCGCGGGCACATTGTCGCGGGCGGAGGTCTCGATTTATCTCCAGGCCTGCGACCTGCTCGTTCAGCCCTACCCCGACGGCCTTTCCAGTCGTCGGACGAGCCTGATGGCAGGCTTGGCGCACGGCGTGGCCACGGTATCCAACCTGGGTGTCCTCAGCGAACCGGTCTGGGGGCAATCGAATGGCGGCGTGGCACTGGCGTCCGGGGCCGATCCCGTGGCGGTGGCCAGGACAGCGGAATCGGTGTTGGCCTGCCCGGTTCGGCGTGCCGAGCTTGGCGCGGCGGGTCGAGCCCTGTACAGGCGAGAATTTGCAGTCGATCGAACCGTAGAAGTATTGCGCGGCACACCGGCAGATTGAATCAACAGATGAGTTGCGACATGGTCCGAGTCAATCCAAAATCATTTTTGCTCGTCAGTGGCGATTTCGTCAAAACAGGCGGGATGGATCGGGCCAACTACGCCCTGGCCGCGCACCTTGCTGACAAAGGGCACGACGTTCACCTCGTCGCGTACCGTGCCGGTGATGAGTTGGTTCGGCAGCCTAACCTCAAGCTGCATCGCGTGCGCAAGCCACTCGGCTCGTATTTGCTCGGACACCCGGTCATGGGTCGTGCCGGGCGTGCCTTGGCCAAGCGGATCGGCGAGGCAGGGGGGCGGGTGGTGGTCAACGGTGGGAACTGCCGTTGGGGCGACGTGAACTGGCTCCATCACCTGAACGTGCTCGACCTGCCCAACGCGTCGGGGAGTCTGGGACGCCGGTTTCATCGCCGGCTGAGTTACTGGCTCTTCTCCCGCGCGGACCGGGCCGCGCTGAAGATGGCGCGGATTGTGGTGACGACCTGTGAGCGGAACAAGCAGGACCTGGTGAATTGGCTCGGAATCAACCCTGACCGCGTGCGCGTCGTCTACTACGGAACGGACCCCGAGGTTTTCCGACCTGCCGCTGAAGGTGAGCGGGAAGCACTCCGGACCAAGTTCGGCTGGCCCCTGGACCGGCCTTTGCTCGCGTTCGTCGGAGCTTTAGGCGATCGTCGGAAGGGGTTCGATACCCTGTTCCATGCCTGGGAGATCCTTTGCCGTGACAGTCGCTGGCAGGCCGATCTCGTGGTCGCTGGAACAGGGGCTGAGCTTGACGCGTGGAAGGAGCGGGCCGAAACCGCGGGAATCGCCTCGCGGATCCGTTTTCTTGGTTTCCGTCGCGACGTTCCCGACATCTTCCGAGCTTGCGATGCGCATGTCCTTCCCTCGCGATACGAAGGCTATTCACTCGTGACTCAGGAGGCCCTGTGCTGCGGCAGGCCCGCCTTCATCACCAGGACGGCAGGCATTGCCGAGCGGTTCCCGGCCGAACTGCAAGATCTCCTGATTCCTGATCCGGACAACGCCGTGGATCTGGCGGACCGGCTGCGTCACTGGTTTGCGAACTCCGACCAATTTGCCAGGCCGCTTGCGTCCTTCTCGGAGCAGCTCCGGAGCTCCACCTGGGATCAGATGGCGGAGCGATTCCTGGCGATCGTCGAGGAGGCGGGCTAACGCATGGCAGGCGACGGCCAAGCGATCCCTGTTCCTGCTCCCGCCTCGCCCCGCGCTCGATCGGCCAGGCGGTCTGGGGGAAGTCGCGCCAAGGGACCGGCGTGGGGATGGCTCGAGGTATTCGTACTTTCTCAGACGTTCTTACCCGCCTTGCTTTTCATACCTGGCTCGTCGCCCGCGCGGACCCCAATCCGAGTCGCGGCTTATGCAATCGCCACGGCCGCCTGGGTGTTGCTCGCCTGGCGGGGGCGACGGCTTCCCGGCTCCGACACCTTTCCCGCTCGCCCTTGGCTAATGTTCTGCACCGTCTGGCTCGGGTTCTCGGTCTTCCATCCTAACTCCTACTCAATGGTGGCGGCTTCGGCGCAAGCGGCCCTTTATATTGCCGTGATTTCCCCGGCGTTCTGGGCCCCCTTGGCCTTGAACGCGAAGCAGCAAATCGGCCGGGTCATGGCGTTGCTCTTTCTCTGCAATGCGTTGAGCTCGCTGGTTGGTGTTGCCCAGGTCTTCCGCCCCGAGACCTTCAACCCTCCCGTCATTCCGGCCATGAACAACGCGTTTCAAGGGGAGGACCTCATCTACGAGGCCGGCGGCCAGAAGATCATGCGGCCTTGCGGCTTGACCGATACGCCGGGAGCCGTGGCACCGGCGGGGCTAGCGGCCGCACTGCTTGGCTTGTGCTGGGCTTTGCTCCCGATCGCGACCTGGAAGCGTCTGGCCAGCGTCGGCCTCGCATTCGTCGGGATGGCGGCGATCTACTACACGCAAGTCCGGCTGACTATTGTGATGCTTGGGATCACGTTGGCGGCGCTCACCGCGCTGCTGGCGCTGCGACAGGACTATCGAAAGCTGACTCTGCTCACCGTTCTGGGCGCGATCGTCGTGGTCGGCGCCTCGCTCTGGGTGATGCGGGCCTCGGGCGATGCGGTGAATGAGCGGCTCATGACCCTGTTCACCAGCAATCCGGCGAAACTCTATGGAGAGAGTCGTGGCGGGTTCGTCCAGCATGCGTTCGAGGAAGTTCTCTGGGATTATCCGTTGGGTTATGGGATGGGCTGGTGGGGGATGATCCATGCGAGCTTCGGCGACCCGCAACGGCCCACTCCGGTCTGGGTCGAAGTCATGTGGCCCGCCTGGATCTACGATGGGGGTTTCCCGCTCCTGATCGGCTATGTGGGGGCGCTTGTGGTGGCCATGCTGGACTCGATCCGGATTGCACTCAGGTGCAAGGACCGAGAGGTCGCCTACTGGGGAGCGGTGATCGTCGCGTTCAACCTCAGTATTCTGGCCACCTGTTTCAGCTTTGTCGCCTTCCTCTCTCCGATCGGAATCCAGTTCTGGCTGCTCGCCGCGACCTTGCACGCGGCCGATGCGCGAACGCGAACTGTGAGCGCGAAATCGAAGTCTCCCAGGGATTCCCCAAAAACGAAGATGACGGTCGCCCCACCGGGGCTGTAATCCACAGATATGTCGAATGTTCGCCAGAGTTTTCCTCCCTGGCGATGAACGGTCACCACCTTGGTGCCGAAACGAACTTCGTTGGAAGTGAACATTCCTTTGCGAACACGCTACGCGATCCTGAACTTCGGCACCATGATCGCGTTTACCGCGGTGACGATTACGGTCGGCCTGTTCACATCCCCTTGGCTGGAGCACTGGCTCAACCAGGACCGGTTCGGCGCGTTCCGGGTCGTTCTCGATTGCCAGGGCTACCTCGCTCTTCTGGAGCTTGGCCTGGGGGGAGCGTTGGCTCCGCTCCTGGCGAGGGCCTTCGCGACCAGGGACGAGCGAGCGCTCAAACAGTCGATGGCGGCGGCGGCGCAAGCCTATCTCGGGGTCTCGCTGGTAACACTGCTCGCCGGATTCTGTCTGACTCCGATCCTCCCCCGATTCGTCGCTGGCCTGTCCGCGGTCGATCTCGTCGACCTGCGACGAGCCTGGTGGATCGGCCTCCTCGGTCTCTTGACGCTCAGCCTGGTCCCGTTCCGGGCGATCATCGAAGCCCGACAGCGCGGCTATCAAGTCAACTTGTTGCTGATCGCCCAGTCCTTGTTGATCACAGCGATCTCGCTTCCGCTCGCCAGGGCAGGGTGGGGGATCACCGGGCAATCGTTGGCGTTCGTGATCGGCACCTGGGTCTTCACCTTGAGCTTGACCGCCCTCGTCGTCAAAGAGCGCCGCGAGTTGCTCGGTTCATGGATGACCCGGTCCGAACCGGACACGAGACGCCTGCTCTGGAGCCTGAGTGCCGCGACCTTCTTGATCAATCTCAGCAATCGGGTCAGCCTGATGACCGACAACCTGGTTGTCGGGTCGATGCTCGGCGCGGGGACGGTGACAATCCTATTCTTCACGCAACGTCTCCCCCTCCTGGCGCAATCCTTGCTTCTTGGGGTAGGCAGCGCGACCTGGGCTCCGTTGGCCGAATTGCATAATCGGGGAGAGCGCGACACGTTCAATCAACGGCTGATCGAGATCTCGCGGCTGATGGCTCTGCTGAGCGTCGCCGGCCTGGGGCCGATCGTGGCCTACAATCGCCAATTCGTCAGCCTCTGGATGGGCTCGAGTTTTTCCTATGGTGGCGATTCAATTGTGATCCTGGCGGCGATCAACGCGTTCTTGCTGCCACAGTTCTCGCTCTGGGGCTGGTGTTTCAGCGCCACGGGCCAGGTGCGGCGGGTGGTAGCGGTCTCGGTGCTTGCCGCCCTGGTCAATGTCGTGGCCAGCATCGCGATGACTCGTTGGCTCGGTTTGATCGGCCCCTTGCTCGGAACGACGTTCGCATTCGTGGCGGTGAGTCTCTGGATGCTCCCCGTCCTTCTCTATCGCGTTTTCGGGACTTCGCCGGTTGCGCTGGCCAGGGCAGTCGGTGGCCCGCTGCTCGGGGGTATCGTTTACACGGGCGGGCTGTGGTGGATCACCCAAAGGCATCAACCGGTGGGCCGGTTGGGCCTGGCGATCGAAATGAGCCTGGCCGCACTCGGATTCTCGATCCTCTGCGGATTGGCGATTCTTCTGAACAAGAACGATCGAACACTCTGGCGGCTTCGTCTCCAGACCGTCTTTGCCAGAGGTTGAGCGACTAAGTATCCATGAAAACCAAGATCTTGATGCTGGGCCACTCTTACGTCGTCGGGCTCAATCGCCGACTCTGCCGCGAGCTGGCGATCGCCGGCGGCGATCGAGTCGACGTGACCGTGGCGGCCCCAGCCTCCTTTCAAGGAGACCTGGGACCGATCCAGCTCGATCAAGGTGCGGACGAACCGTACCGGCTGGAGCCAGTTACAACGAGATTATCGAAAATCGCTCACGTTTTCACTTATTCGCGAAAACTCAGGAGCTTACTGCGCAACCAGACCTGGGACGTCGTGCACGCCTGGGAAGAACCCTACATCCTGGCGAGCGCTCAGGTTGCATGCCATAGGCGTCGAGATACCAGGCTCATCTATTCGAGCTTCCAAAATATCTCGAAAACGTATCCGATCCCTTTTCGCCAGATTGAACGTTACTGCCTGGAGCGTGCCTCGGGGTGGACGGCGTTCGGCCAGACGGTCGCCGAGACTTTACGAGACCGGCCCGGATACCGCGACCGGCCGATGCGGACGATCCCCCTCGGGGTCGACCTCGACGTGTTCCGCCCTGATTTTGAGGCGAGGCAAACGATCCTGGGAACTCTGGGATGGGCTGCGCCCGGCCCCCCGATCGTGGGGTTCCTCGGGCGGTTCGTCCCGCAGAAGGGGATCGAACTGCTCCTGCGCGTGCTTGATCAACTCGATCCGAGTTGTTGGCGGGCGCTTTGGGTGGGGGGGGGGCCGATGGAGGGAAGGCTTCGTGAATGGGCCGCCGGTCACGGCGATCGGGTTCGGGTGGTCACGGGCGTCGGTCATGATGCGGTTCCTGGCTACTTGAACGCGATGGACCTTCTCGCCGCGCCCAGCCAGACGACCCCGCGCTGGAAGGAGCAGTTCGGCCGGATGTTGCTTGAAGCCATGGGAACCGGCGTGCCGATCATCGCCAGCGACTCGGGTGAGATCCCCTATGTTGTGGATGACGCCGGCAGGGTCGTCGCCGAGGCTGACGAGCCGGCCTGGGTTGCGGCGCTCCAGGACCTCTTGGAAGACGGTTCCGTCCGTCAGGACCTCCGCGCGCGAGGGCTAGCCCGCGCCCGGGATGTATATAGCTGGCCGGTCGTCGCTCGGTCTTATCTCGATTTCTTTGAGAAATTGCGGGACACGGCGATCCCGGGCCGTTGTGGTCCTCTAGCGAGTGATCGAGGGACAGAAAAGTAATGGCCACGAAGCGTTTCCAAGGGGCCGGTTCCTCGCAAATCCCGGGTGACGACCGTCGAAGTCGAGGTCGTGAGTGGGCCGTGTTGGCAGCCCTGATGGTCGCCTACTCGACGCTCTATGCGGTCTACTATCCACCGCTCCCTGGAATCGAGGATGAGGTCGGGTTCGTGAACCAGGCTCTGGTGTGGTCGCATGGGGCGGTATCAGCGGAGGGGGCGGGCTGGTCCGAGTTGGCGGATTTCGTGCCGGTCGCGGGCCGACATGTGGCTGCGCGGCATCCGGGGCGATCGCTGGCGGCTTTGCCGTTTCTGGTGATGGGAGGGGTCCGCGCGACCTTTGTATCGGGCCTGCTTCTCCACCTGGCAATGACTGCCATCGCGGCCCTGCTCCTGACGCGGCTGGGTCGATCGCCGCTCTGGGCCGTCCTGCTCTTGTTGCACCCGACCCTGGCGATCTATAGCAGGACGATCATGGCGGATGCCACCGCGGGAACCGGGCTCTTGCTGGCCGGTTTGGCTCTGACCTCGGCGTCGCCCATCGCGGGGGTTTGGGCAGGGCTTGCCGTAGGGCTGGCGGCTTCGATGCGCTATCACGCCGCCCTGGCGTTGCCGATCGTCGCCGTTGCGTTCCTCTTACCTGGTGGGCGGCCTCGAGCGTGGCGCGATGCGCTGCTCTGCATGATTGCCGGTGGTTTCGCGGGGGCCTTGCTCGTTGGCTACAACCTGGTTGTCTACCACGCACCGACCGAGCCATTTACGGGGAGTCGTGGCTATTTCTCAACCTCGTTTTTTATTCCGCATGCGTTGTATTATGTCACGGCGTTGATGACTCTTTGGCCGGCGATGCTGCTTGCGCCTTGGCTCGATCGGTCCCCCTTGCGATGGCTGGTCCGGGGCGTCTGCGGACTCTTTCTCGGGTTCCTCACTTTCTATTATTTCCATGACCGCGCTCCGAACTGGCTGGGGACGGTTGTCGTCGGTCAGCGCCTGCTCCAGGTGGCTCTGCCGCTCTGGATCGTTTCCTATGCCGGCGTGCTGGACGACCGGGTCGTCGGTCCGCTTCGTCGTTGGCTTGGCGATCGAGTCGGCCTGGTTCTGGCGAGCCTGGCATGCGTCGGCTTGCTCGGGGCGACCGCCCTGATGTTCGACCGGCACCAGCGTCACCTGAACGAGCTCCTCGAGGCTCGAAACGCCCTGATCGCGACGATTCCCGAGGGCTCCTTGATCTTGTACGATGGAGCCTTATTGAAGCTTGTCGGAATCCCCGTGGGCATTCCGTCCTACCGACTCAGGCAGCTCACTTATCTGGATCAACCGGCCGAAGATCCTCGGCAATTCTTCGCCGACCTCGATCGGGAAGGTTCCCGCTGGTATCTCGTGGTGCTTCACAAGTTGCCAGGGGGCCCGACCACCGAGTTTGCTCGTAATGTGATCGACCGTTATGAGCTGAAGCGCATGCCGGAGCAATCGCCGCTCCTCTCTGTCTACACGCTGCCTCAATCGGCTCCAAAGCTGAGCTCCGCCCCTCAAACACCATGAACCGAACCCGCCTGGCCATCGTCTGCGACTTCCCTGAAGAAGGCTGGCCGAGTATGGACCTGATGGGAGAAATGATCCTGACCCACCTGGGTCAGGGGCACTCCGATGCGTTCGCGGCGACGCGCGTTTGCCCTGCGTATCGACATCGACTGGGGCGCTGGCCCGGGACGCGTCGACTCGGCCTGGCGCGGAATGCCGATCGTGTCTTGAATCGGTTCTGGGACTACCCTCGGGCTTTGACGCAACGCGTGCGTCGTGGGGAGTTCGACCTCTTTCATCTGGTCGATCATAGTTACGCTCAGCTCGTCCATGTGATTCCGGCTGGCCGTGCCGTCGTTACCTGTCATGATCTTGATACGTTTCGTTGCCTCCTGGAACCGGAACGCGAACCACGCCCGCGTTGGTTTCGCGCCCTGGCGCGTCGAACTCTCGCGGGGCTGCGTGCCGCGGCCGCGGTTGTCTGCGACAGCGAAGCGACCCGGAACGCCTTGCTCGCTCACGGACTGATCCATGAGTCTCGAACGCGTGTGGTCTACCTGGGCAGGCATCCCGAGTGCTCGATCGATCCTGACCCAGTAGCCGATGCCGAAGCGGCCCGACTCCTCGGTCCTTTCGATCGCAATGGTCCTCCCGAGATCTTTCACGTCGGCTCGACGATCCCTCGCAAACGAATCGATGTGTTGCTGGCCACTTTCGCCGCAATCCAACGCGCTCATCCCGGGGCCCGGCTCATTCGCGCCGGCGGCCCCCTCACGTCCGAACAGGAGCGACAGGCGCGTGAACTTGGGGTGAGCGACGCCGTCGTCTCGCTCCCTTTCTGCTCCCGTGCGACCCTGGCCGCCGTCTACCGCCGGGCCACACTGGTAATGATGCCGAGTGATGCCGAGGGATTCGGGCTTCCGGTCGCCGAGGCCCTGGCCTGTGGGGCACCCCTACTCGCGAGCGACCTGCCCGTCCTCCGCGAGGTGGGAGGAGAAGCTCCTGTCTATCGGCCCGTCGCCGATCTTCCCGCCTGGACCGAAGCCGCCCTCTCCCTGCTCGCCGAACGGTCTGGCTCCGTCGCCTGGCAAGCTCGCCGCGACCTCGGGATGGCCCAGGCGAGCCGATTCGATTGGGCGTATCACGCCGCGCAACTCACGTTGATTTATCGCGAGCTCCTTGATCGGCTCCGTTAAGCGTAAGGTCGCGTTTGCCTGCAACCAGACAATGCGGTGATCAACAACTCAAGTAACGGAGGGAGGCACAATGGCTCCGTCCAGTTCGTCAAAGATTGTGTCAGCTGACCGGCACTCCGGTGACCGGAATTTTCCAGAGCCGTTCGCCCTGCTTTTGTACTTTCACAATGACGATGATTCCCCGATGCTAATCCGCAGTACGCTCGACGCTTCGGGGGGAGGCAAGGCCTGCGCTCGGTCTCGCGTGTCCGGAGTAGTTGCGGCGCCCAGACGAGGCCGGGTCACCGAGGCTTTCCCTGTCCGGGTACGGCCGTTGGAAGTTCGATCCTCCTGAATCAGTTCACCCCGCATTTCGTCGATTTCTTGCCGAAGCTCGCGGAGCTGCTCGAGCTCTTCACGGAGTGCGGCAAACTGCTCATTTTGGAATGTGGCAAGGGCTTGAAACCGTTCTCGCTCGGCCTGTTGCAGCCGGTCAAACAGGTGCTGCTGCATCATGCCGAACTGGTTGGCGAGCGGAACGAGCAGTGACTCGGCGATCTCGGCTGTCTCGGGAGTCAGGCCCGAGAGCAGGGGCCTCAGGTCGGCCGCGGAAACAACGGCCGGAATTGATGAGGAGCCGACTGAGCCGATGGGCTTGTGGGCCTCGTCGGCCGCCAGGTCGGCGGTGCGGTCGGATGGGAGCCGCACCCGCGAGTTACCAAGACGGAATTCGTCGCCATTGACGATGCGGCCAATTCGCGTTTTGGTGCCGTTGATGGTGATTCCGCCTCGCCCGAGCAGGTCCACCAGCCAGTTTCCCTTTGAGGTCCGGATCAAAGCGCAGTGGACGTTCGAGACACTCAGGTCGAGCAGCCTCACCTGGCAGTCGGCCGAACTTCCGACCAGAATGAGGTCTTCGGTGACGGAGCAGGACGAGGACCGGATCGATCGATGAGAGAGCTCCAGGGCCATAGTGGGCTGCCTTGTGGTCTCGGAGCCAGCGGCCTTGGGTATGCAATCCTCACTGGCCAGGCGTAAGCGGTAGGGGCCGATTCGGATGGTTCCTCCTGGATCGACCCACCCGAAGCGTTGACAGCAACCATCAAGGTAGGTTCCGGCGTCGCTCCCTAGATCCACACAGGCGAGCCGCCCGCCGACCAGTTGGAGGTAAGCATGGCGGTCGCTGACCTCAGGGTGAGGTAGGTGCAGATCGGAAACTGGATTGCGCCCGACGACGAGGAACGGCTGGTCGAACGTGAAGCGTTCCACCACGGCCGAACCCCGGCACTCGATGGCCCACTGCAAGGGGCCGCCCGCGCCGCTCGCGTCGAGGAAAGAAATCATCAAACGCCCCTCGCACCGCCGAGATGCGATCACATACGTCGCGTCGACTCTCCTGGCGATTTCCACTAGGCTGATGGAATCTGGGCCACGCGGTCAAGTGGGATTGTCTTGAATCAGCGAACGCTGATTGTCGGGGTGTGCGAATGCGATAGGGGCCGTGCCGCCTTGCCGCGCTTTCGGAGCGCCGCTAGCATGACCTCCGACCGTTTTCCCTAGCCTATCCCAATCCCGGAGCGTTTCAATCATGAAAGACCAGGAAATGTTTCCCAAGGGCATCATCCTGGCGGGAGGCACGGGAACCCGGCTCTATCCGATCACCCGTGCGATCAGCAAGCAATTGCTGCCGATCTACGACAAGCCGATGATCTATTACCCGCTCTCAACCTTGATGTTGGCGGGCATTCGCGACATCCTGCTCATTTCCACGCCAGAGGACATCGGCAACTTCGAGCGCGTACTTGGCGACGGCCATCAGATCGGCCTGTCGCTCCGCTACGCCGTGCAACCGCATCCGGGCGGTCTGGCCCAGGCGTTTCTGATCGGTCGTGAGTTTATCGGTTCGTCGTCGGTGGGCCTGATCCTGGGCGATAACATTTTTTACGGCCAGGGCTTTCAGGCGATGCTGGCCAGGGCCCGCGGCTCCCAGGAGGGGGCGACCGTATTCGCTTATCAGGTCAGGGATCCCGAACGCTATGGCGTGGTCGAGTTCGATGCGCAGGGGCACGCGATCTCAATTGAAGAGAAGCCGCCGCGTCCAAGGTCCCAGTTCGCAGTGACCGGACTCTACTTCTATGACAATCAGGTCGTTGAGATCGCCGCGAACCTGAAGCCCTCTCCGCGAGGCGAGCTCGAAATCACCGACGTCAACCGTGAGTACCTCTCGCGCGGCCAGCTCCGCGTCGAACGGTTCAGCCGAGGGTTTGCCTGGCTCGACACCGGCACGATTGACTCATTGAACCAGGCGGCCAACTATGTCGAGACGATTGAATCACGCCAAGGGCTCAAAATCGCCTGCATCGAGGAAGTGGCCTACCGGATGGGATATATTTCGAGCGAGCAGGTCGAGAATCTCGCGAGCAAACTCCCCAATGATTACGGACGCTATTTAAAGGATCTCTTGCGAGAACAGGGCCAGCCGGAGTCTTGAAATCCAGGCTGCGACGCAGGAGAACGCCAGAGTTTCGGGACTCGACGCGAGCGACTCCGGAAATTGTTGAATCAGGTTTGAATCTGTGGTCCCCGGGGGTTGTTGAATACTGTATCATGGGCATCCGGATTGGAAATTACCCCGGGCCCGTTTCCACCGGTTCAAATGAGGATGGCGGACATGCCGAGCCACGATCGACCACAACACGATCACCAACACGCATTCGCCGGACTTAATCCGTTGGAGCGGGAAGGGCTCATGGTGGTCAGCCGCCGGAACATGCTCAAGGCAGGCTTGATGGGGATGGCGGGGCTCAGCGTGCCCCAACTGCTCCGTAGCCGCGCCCAGGCCTCGGAGGCCGGTCGGCCGATCGGTGGCCGTAAGAGCGTGATTCTCCTCTGGATGACCGGTGGACCGAGCCAGATCGACACCTGGGATCCCAAGCCCGACCGTCCCCTGGAAAACCGCGGCCCGTTCGGGTCGATCACGACCCGGCTGCCCGGCGTGCGGATCTGTGAGCATCTGCCCAGGCAAGCGGCGATGCTCGACCAGTTCACGATCATTCGCTCTGTCGACGCACGGTTCAGCAACCACGAACCGAACAAGGTGTTCCAGACGGCCAACCGCGATGCGGAGCCGCGCACCAATCCGGTGGCCGAAATGTATCCGGCCATTGGATCGATCGTTGCGAAACACCACGGGCCCAACCATCCCGGGATGCCCCCCTACGTCGCGTTCATGAAGTCGCGGTCCCACCTCGCATTCGCCGGCTACCTCGGCAAGCAGTATGATCCGTTCATTGCCGATAATGCGACGAAGCTGCCGATCTACGACAATGTTGGAGTCGATACCGGACGCAAGACCGACGCCGGTTTCTTCCAGCTCCCCCGCGGCCTGACTTTTGAACGTCTGCAAGATCGCCGGGCCTTACTCGGGGAGCTCGATCGGATGCGGAGCGAGATCGATCGCTCCGGATCAATGGAAGGTATGGACAAGTTTGGTCAGCAAGCCGTGGACCTCCTTCTTGGCAACCAGGCGCGTGAGGCCTTCGACCTCTCCAAGGAACCGGCCGCGATCCGCGAACGATACGGGCCGCACCTTTGGTGCCAGCAAGCGCTTTTGGCCAGGCGGCTCGTCGAGTCGGGTGTCAGCTTCGTCACCCTCGACCTGAGCCATCACACGGCGTCGGGCACGTGGGACAACCACGGCGACAACATCCCGCCCTACGGCGGGATCAGCAAGGGCCTTGGGCCGTTGCTCCCTCTCTTTGATCGGTTAATTACCACGCTTGTCGGCGATCTAGGTGAGCGCGGACTGCTCGACGACGTTCTGGTCATCGCCATGGGAGAGTTCGGCCGCACCCCCGTGATGGGGACGCAAGGGAGCACCGACGGCCGGAATCACTGGAATCCGATCATGTCAATGTCTCTGGCCGGCGGTGGCCTCCGCCATGGCCAGGTGATCGGGTCCAGCGAGAGCGACGGCGGCCATATCAAGGATCGCCCGGTCACTCCCGCCGACCTGGCCGCGACGATCTACCAGCACATGGGCGTTCCGCTCGACACCACCTATCTTGATACGGTCGGACGACCGCGGAACATCGTCGAAGACGGCAGCCCGATCGCTGAGCTTTTTTGAGGCCCCTCAAGAGCTAGGCTTCGACAAAGGGTCGGGAGGCGCACTGTCTGCTTGGGGAGGCGCCTCAAGACCAAGCTGGTGGATCATCTTCAATGGGATGAGACGCATTTCTTCCGGCCGGCGCAGTCGGTCGACGCCTAGACCGTGCTCGAGTTGGGGGCGCTCCGAATGATGGGCGTGCTCGATGAGCGGGGCTAGGTCGTCGACATTGCGTGGCTGGCCGGGTCCTCGGCGGTTGCTACTTCGATCCGAGGAGGCCGGGCCTATGCGAACCTTCCGGATCCGGTTCAGCGTACGGGGAGCGATGCTCGCCGTGGCGGTCATTGGCATCATCTGCGGCGCCACCGTCTGGGGCACCCGCCTGCTCCGTCTGCGAACCCTCTATCACCACCGGGCTGCCGGTTTCGCCTACGAGGAAGCCGCGATGAGAAAACTCGCAGGCGAACGTCGCGGCCTCACGGCCCGGTTCAACCTCAAACGCGCCGCGATGCTGCGAAACTGGCGGCTCTACTACGAGCGACTGGCCCGCTACCCGTGGCTTCCGGACGACGGGGGATGGTCGACCCAAGGTCGGCGCCCGTAAATGCGCGAGCCGATGGGTCTGCCGCTGCCGAGAGTTCGTCCGACTCGGGGACGCGGCCGAGGAAGTCTGACGGGGACCAGCGGCGCACCTGATAAAATAGTTCCTCGCTTGTCTCCCCGAGGAACCCCGCGGAGTTGCATGACCGAGGATCATCTCCGCCGGCAGATCGAGAAGTGCCCGACCAACCCCATCGCGATCGTCACCGCGCTTCGCCTAAGCACGTGGACCTGGTCTTTCTTTGTATTGAATCATGTGCAAATTATGGGTGCCACGGGTTGTACTTAACCCGTGAGCCAAAAACCCGGTCAATCGTTCACGGGTTGAGTACAACCCGTGGCACCCGACAGCGATTGCAGCACCTCGGTCACCTATCAGAAAATCAAAGAAAACCGAGACCAACGGCTTAGCTGCGGCCCGGGGCCCGCAGGTCGGCTGAGTGGTAGGGCAGTGGGCGGACGGTTAGGCTCCCGGATGATGTCCACGATCGGCTCTGGTGGTTCGCTCGCGAGAAGAAAGTCACCATCTCAACGGCGGCCGGCATCATCGACAAGAACCTCCCCCAATACATTCCACCAGTATGCCTGCGCCGAATTCGTTGGTTGCATCTATTGCATTTGCTGCGAATAGAGCCAAGATGATGAGTGGGCCTGATAGCCACCAGTTGTCAGGCAGACCCAGGCAAGAACCATGGAATTAGGAGACTGAAAAATGTCGGCTTTACGTGCGCCTCGACCGTCTTTGCGTCGGCCGACGGAATCGGAAAGCCAGATGGCGCTTGAGTCGAGTCGTCGGCTGGGGCCCATGATCGCGGGCTTGGAGAAGCCTGAAACCGGGGCCACCGAAAACGCTGGGGCAGATGTTGTCGTACAGGTGAAAGGCCAGACCGCCAAAGAATCGTTTACCATCCCATTGTGTGCCCTGAGGCTCCTTCGAATTATGCTCGATGAGATGGCTCAGGGTAACGCGGTCACGCTTACACCGGTGCATGCGGAACTGACCACCCAGGAGTCAGCCGACCTGCTCCATGTCTCTCGACCGTTTTTGATCAAACTTCTCGAAAGCCATGAGATCCCTTATCGGACGGTAGGGAGACACCGCCGCGTCCGTTTCGATGACCTCATGGCCTACAAACAGCGCGTTGACGCTGCGCGATCCGAAGTGCTCGACGAATTGGTTTCGCAGGCACAAGAACTTGGGATGGGCTATTAGTCTCTATACTTTGTCAATAATAATATGACGACCTTCACGGCTGTTTATGATGCATGCGTGCTGTACCGGCTCCTCTACGCGACTTGCTTATGCAACTCGCTTTGACCGATTTGGTTCGGGCGCGTTGGTCGGACAAGATCCACGATGAATGGATTCGCAACGTCCTCGAAGATAGATCCGACCTGACAAGAGCGCAGCTGGAGCATACGCGCGATTTGATGAACCGCCACATCCGTGATGGTCTGGTCGTCGGCTTCGATAACCTTATCCCAAGTCTCACTTTGCCTGATCAGGATGACCGGCACGTGTTGGCAGCAGCCATTCAATGCGGTGCCGGCGTTATCGTGACCTTCAATCTCAAAGACTTCCCGTCCCGGTGCCTCGATCCTTACGGGATCGAGGCACGGCACCCTGACGATTTCATTGCCGACCTGTTCGACCTGAATACGGCGGCCGTGTGCACCGCAGTAAAAAACGTGCGTGCCCGACTTCGTAATCCTCCTAAGTCAGCCGAAGAGTACCTGGAAACGCTGGAACGTCAGAGACTTGCTGAAACGGCGGCGGCCTTGCGTGATTACATCGCGTTGATATAGGTATGAATAAGTTAATCAAGCATCACCGATAAGAAAGCCAGGGCCGATGGATTCACCGAACGCAACATGAATTTCATTATCGGACGCACGATCCCGCAGTTGTCGCAGACGGATACGCCCTGCCCGCCGGCTTAAGGAAAGCGGTGGGCCTTATTGAGACTTCACACGTAGCGTCCACTGGACGAAAAGTCCATCCACCATGTCATGAACAAGGGTATCGAGGTTGCGCCCCACAACGATTCGTTGTGATTTACGCGATCTCGTTGTATCTTACAATGAAACGTTGTGGGGCGGCGCACGAGCCAACCGGAGCTCTTCGCGAGTGACGTCATGCACCCGAAAGTCCCAACCCTTGATTGTGAACGACTCGGAAACCACCTGGCTCACAGCCGGGTGGAGGCCGGGCTCAGCCAGGCGGCCCTGGCGGCCCGTAGTGGTCTAGCCCAGCAGCAGGTCTCCCTCTTCGAGGCCGGGCTCCGAATCCCGACGCTCCCACAGGCCCTGCGAATCGCCCGGACTTTGGATATTCCGATCCAACGTCTGCTCACCGGCTCCGACGGGCCGGGGGCCGGGCCGGCAGACCTCGCCATCGAGCTGCGCCGACTTGGGGTGATCGACCTCCGGGTCGGCGATTCCGCGGTCCCCGGGTCATTTCGCCGCCCCGAGGAGGTGATCAACCTGGCCATCGCGGGCGAGTCGCCCGATCCCAGAATCGTCGAGGCCATCCCCGCGACGCTCGCCTGGAACGAGCTCGATCCCGACCTTCTCGTAGGCCACAGCAAAGCCGCTGGCATGACCCGCCGGCTGGCGTGGCTGGCTGACATCGCCCTGGCCATCGACCGGCAGTCGGGATTCCCCGGCGGATGCCGCAAGGGACCATTAGAGCGTTTCCTTCTGCAAGCCAAGCTTCCCGGCGCGTCCGAGCCATGGGAAGACCTAGGGAAGCCTGCCACCGAACGCTCGACTTCGCCGCTCTGGCGCCGCTGGAGGATCGCCTACGACGCTGATTTGTCCCAATTCCGGCAGCGTGCCGAGCACCTCCAATCGCTCCGAATCGGATCGGCGACCCGACCTGCATGGCTACGAGGCCGAGTCATCGTGACCGTCCCACAGGGATCGGATCCGGCGGGTTACCCTCTCTCCCCGCCTCCCGTGAAGCCGCGGAGCCCGAAGAAGGTCGCCTTCAAGCGTACCACTGCGGTTCGCCGGAGGAGGCGTCCCGATGATCAGTGAGGAAATCCACTCCTTCCTCAGGGCGATCGACGACGAACTCGCGCGTCACGCCGCCGAGGGCGAGACCCTCGACCTCCACACGTCGAGGGGCGAGATTCGTAAACGGTTTCAACCAAGATCACGCGAGATAACCTGGTCTTCACCGATCCCTAGGTACAACCCGTCCAGTTGTGACTTGAGAGGGCCGAGATCGACCTGAATGTTCCTATTTCCGAACAGGTAGGAAAGTGATCGCCAAGTAGGAAGGGCGGACGCAACATAACCACCATTATCAGACGTTCCACGCGGCGGATTCGAGCCGTGGAACCTGCCCCAATGCTGCGCACGACTGCCCACCCGAAATTGGCCTTCCCGTAGCAAACGGACAAAAAACAACGCTAAGCCGTAAGCCGGCTGAGTCTCATCAGTCAGGATGGTAGGTGCGGGTCATAGTCCAGGCAATGCGCCGAATCGACGGGCTTACTCTTACAGCGCCAAGATGACCTCGTGGTCGGCCAGGACTCGCAGCAAGTCCCTGGAGAGGTCCGCTCCGAAGGTCTCAAGATCCAACCAGCCTTCACCCTCGTGGGAGATGGACCCGACCCACCCCCTCCCGTCGCGGTGGTAGAACGCGAGGTCTTCAGGGAGGCCCGGGGAGAGCCAGTCGTAAAGCCCGTCCGCCTGCGCGACCTCCGCGAGCGACACCTCCGTGACCGTGTACCAGCGGACCCAAGCCTTGCTGCCCAACAGTTTGGTTCCGGGCCATTCGTGCGTATGGCGCTCGAAGCAGAGCCAGGGCTCAAGGCGCCGGGCAAGGTCCAGAGCGGCGGGGTCGAAGAGGAGCTGATCCCGCCACACCAGGGCGAACGCATAGCAGTGCGCCGCCGCAAAGTCGAGGATTGCCCGGTACGCTTCGCCGGCCGGCTCCTTCTCGAACAGGACCACACCCGGCACGGCTTCGCGGTGCTCATGTGCCATCTGGTGAGGGCTGCCATCGGGGGTTGAGACCACGTGGTCCGTCACCCGGACGATCGATCTGATCCGAGGCCAACCGGAGACCCTGGGCTCGAACACGACTCAGTCTCCTCGGACGTCCTTGATCGGTATTACCGAGCAGCTCCAAGCGCCAACCTTTTATGATTCCGACGTTACACCTCGGGCGGTGGCGACCTGATGATATTGGCGGGCCAGGACCTCAGCAATGCGAAGCATCGCCCGCTCCGTCCGGGCCGGCCTCCGGCTTAGCGTTGGTTTTTGCCGGACTCTTCGTCGCCATTCCCATAGGCGTGAGGCGACACCATCTCAAGGCAGAGGAGCGGCACGCGATCGAAGCCAGTCGGTTCTATGAGAAGTTACTGCGGTCGCCGGAGTACGTCGAGCAGCAGCGATTGAACGCGATGTGGAACCATCGGGATACCGTGTCGATCACCGAGCCTCTCTCCAAATTCGAGATGGGGTATTCGATGAAGCTGACTGCGGAGTACAACCGCCGCTACGGGAATAAGGTCAAGTATCACAATGCCCAATCGGCTGGGCACCGACGGGCCGCCTCCCGCCCCTGGATTCTCACATGGCTCGACTAGAAAACTGCCTACCCGTGGCCAGGGAATAGCATGCCCATTATCGGACGTTTCACGCCGGCACGTTTTACCCTGGAACGTAACGATTGCCCGGACATGGTGCAGAGCTGCGCAGGGCGTTCCACGCGTGGAATCGCTCCTTGCACCAGCGTACATTCTTCCGCATCATCTTGGTTGTTCTCAATCAAACGGGAGGATTTCGCATGAAGGCACGACCGACGGTACTTGGACTCATGGGCGTCGTCGCCTGCGTTGCGATCGGACTCGCGGCCCTCCGTAGCAACGACGCGTTTTCGGCTGCTTTCGTTTTCGCCATCACTTATATGATCCTCTGCACGAGCACCCTTGTGGCCATCGACCGCCGCGGGGCTTGGGCCGGTTTTGCGGTGTTCGGTTGGGCACAGTTCCTGATCTGCCAGCCGAACACCGCCCCGCCCATCGGGGCGACTTCGCTCTCGAATGGGATTGCCTACCGGTTGCTCATCCGCCATCACGGCACGGGGCAAGAACTTCCTCCCCTGACCAACCAACCCCCTGAGTTCACGACAGTTATGGACGTCGGGGAAGGGAAGCCCATCTTGGTGTCCGTGACGAAGCAGTACAACGTCCACCGAGGCTTCATACCGGTCCACGGCCTGCGTGCCTGCCTGTGCCTGTCGAGTCTCCTCGCTGGCCTACTCGGCGCCGCCATCGGGGGCCTTATTGCTCGCCGCGCTTCCTCTGCTCCCGCCACCGTGCCTTTTTTACCGCCTGATCAATCTCATCATTAAAACCCAGGGAAATCCCTTCGCGTGGATTCAGCCCGACCTCGCGCAACCCTGCCCGGGGCGTTCCACGCGGCCAATTGAACCCGTGGAACGTCTCTCCTGCCCGCAATCCCTCGACTTTGCTCGACGTGTTCTGAATCGCAGAAGCGATGAAGCGTGCATTATAAGGATTTGAGGTTGCTCAACTTTCGAGGCAGGAACGATGGCTGAATCTCGTGCCTATTTCCTCGGAGTTTGACTTCTCGAAGCCTTTCTTTGATCGCCTTAGCTCGAGTTTCGCGTTTTTCTCGGCGATATACGCAGCAATGAATATCGGGACGGATCAAATTACGATTCGTTCAACTTCTCCGAAGGCGATCGTATCGTGAGTTCGGTCATAAAGTTTGGTGGTTCTGGGGGACTCATGCCCCGCGATCTGCTGGGCTTTTTCCACGGTGCCGCCGTTCTGCAAGAAGACGGTGATTCCGGTTGCCCGGAACGTGTGACAGCACGTTGAGGCGGGAAGTCCCGCCCTTTTCACGCGTCGTTTGATCATCTGGAAGACGTCGGTTCGATGAGGACGGGTGGTTCCGATGGTGCGCTGGCGGGTGATCGCACGAAACAGAGGCGAGTGGGTCTGGTCTCCGATCCCGGCGGCGGCCAGGTAGGCGTCAAGGTATTCGATGGCCCTGCTGTGAGCGGGCACCTCGTGCACCTTCCCCCCTTTCTCGTGAAAGCGAAACCACCAGCGTTTGCCGTTTTGATAGTAATCGCCGACGTTCATGCCGACCACGGCCGAGACCCGGGCGAAGCTGTAGACCATGACGCCGATCAAGGCTCGGTCGCGAAGTCCGGCGATCGAGTGGGTGTCAAGGGAGTCCAGGAGTTGCCTGGCCTGGTCACCCTCGAGTACCGACGTCTTCCCGTGCTTCGTGACGTATTTGGGACCACGAACCGACGACGCTGGATTCATCGGTAAGACCTGGCCGACCACCAGCCAATCAAACAACATCCGGATTGCCGCGAGTGCCTGCTTCTTGGACGGGGCACTTCCGGGATGTTGCTCGATGTAAGAGGCCACGAGCATCGGCTCGACCTCGTAGAGGGCGATCGATCGCTGTTCACACCAGCTGAAGAAATGACTGACCGCTCTGGCGTACGCCTGACGCGTATTTGGGTTCCGAATGTTGGCTGTGAAAAATTCGATGAAGCGGCGGGCCGCTGGCTCACCCGCCTGGCGGATGGTGATCGGAACCATGCCGAGCAGGAGCGCCTTGTGGGATTGACGGTCGACCAAATCCGTGGTCGGATGCTTCAGGTTTGATGCGTCCATATGGTCCATCATAAAGGACGTTATGCTAGAGCGCTAGGGGAAAGGCGAAATTTAAGAGTGTTACTTTCCGGCATGTACGCAATGGGATGCTTTAGGGGACGATCGAGGTCGACGCAATCATCAGCTAAAAAGACACATGAGCGTTCCATGCGCAAGTCGGGTTCGGGTGTCGAGATCGCCCCACTACGGTGATTTCGTCCACTCTTGCCCGGTCCCTGCCACCGAACCCATGCCGGGACGGGCTGACTTCACGGTCCGCCCTGCGGCTTGATCCGCGAATTTCGATTCGGGACGCTCGTTTGGGAGACGTCTCCCACAAAGCGGGACGTGTCTGCGCCTCTGAAAAACAGAGTGACATTGGCGACCGTCTCGCTACCATAGGGCCAAAGACGCTCTTTCGCTCACCCCAGACCAAGGCTCATTCGCAATGAATCGTTGCCGATCTCTCCTCTTCATCCTGACAGCCTCGGCACTCTCGTCGTACACAACCCAGTCTTTCGCCCATGACGGCCCGGGAGCGCACACCCACGAGGCGCCGATGGAGAAGGCCGGCCGCGAAATGGCGGAAGCGGCCAACAACCTCTGGGCGGATCTCACGCCCGAGCAGAAACTCAAGGCCGGGTTTGAGTTCACCGATCCGCTTCGCTACGACTGGCACTTTATTCCGAGGCCTCGCAAGGGACTCCCGATCAAGGAAATGACGGGCGATCAACGGGCCTTGGCTTACGGTCTGCTCTCCAGCGGATTGAGCCAGCGGGGCACCATCAAGGCCGTGACGATCATGAGCCTGGAACAAATCCTCGCCTCGATCGAAAAGGGGAAAGGGCCGGTTCGTGATCCGGAACTCTACTTCTTCAACATCTTCGGCAAGCCGGGCTCGACGGACCCCAAGCAGCCCTGGGGATGGCGAGTCGAAGGGCACCACCTGGCGCTCAACTTCACGATCGTGGGTAACCAAGGGGTCGTTGGTGGCCCGACCTTCATGGGAACCAACCCCGCCCAGGTCAAAGATGGTCCTCGCAAGGGGCTGCGCGTTCTCGGCGAAGAGGAAGATCTGGGACGCAAGCTCGTGAAGTCGCTGAACGACGCGCAACGCAGGAAGGGCATCTTCGAAGTTGTTGCCCCCAAAGACATCCTTTCGCTCGCACTCCGCAAGGCCAAGCCGCTCGAACCCGCCGGCATCCTGGTCACGGAACTCAATGCCGAGCAGAAAGAATTGCTGAACTCGATCGTGGTACTCTACGCCGAACGACTCCGCCCCGAACTGGCTGCGAACGACCTGGGCAAAATCCTGAAGGCGGGCGTTGATAAGATCGGCTTCGCCTGGGCGGGTGGTCTGGAACTCGGTGAGCCCCACTACTACCGGATCCAGGGGCCGACCTTCCTGATCGAGTACGACAACACCCAGAACAACGCCAACCACGTTCATAGCGTCTGGCGCGATTTCGAGAGCGATTTCGGCGACGACCTGCTCAAGAAGCACTACGACTCGGCTTCGGCCGACCATGGTCACGCGAAGTGACGACTGAAGATTGTTTGGCTTGTCGGTCACATCGATGGATCGAGAGTTGAGAATAGTAGATCAGGCGGGCCGGCCGTGGATTCCCACCGGCTGGTCCGCCTTGTCTGAAGTCGCTTGGCTCTGAAATCCCTCGATCAGTTTTCAGAGCAGGATTTCCTTCACCACGTTTCCGTAAACATCGGTGAGCCGAAAGTCACGGCCCCCGTAGTTGAAGGTCAGTTGTTTGTGATCGAGGCCGAGCAGGTGCAGGATCGTCGCATGCCAATCATGGACGTGAACCGGATTGACGACCGCTTCATAGCCGTATTCGTCGGTCTCGCCGTAAGCCAGGCCCCCCTTGACGCCGCCTCCAGCCATCCAGAGCGTGTACCCCTTGTTGTTGTGGTCGCGGCCGAACGTACTCTGGCCATACGGAGTGCGCCCGAACTCGCCGGCCCAGATCACGAGGGTTTCTTCCAGCAATCCGCGTTGTTTCAGGTCGGTCAAGAGAGCGGCAATGGGTTGGTCGGTCGCGGCCGCACTCTTCGGAAGCGCATCCTGGATGAGAAAGTGGTGATCCCAGGCGACCGGGGCCGTGATCTCGACGAACCGGACGCCGGCTTCGGACAAGCGACGGGCCATGATGCACTGACGCGCGAAGCGATCGGTGGGTAGTCCCGAGCCAACGCCGTAGAGCTTGCGGATCGACTCGGGTTCGGATCGCATGTCGAGCAGATCGGGGACTTCGTCCTGCATCCGGAAGGCGAGCTCGAAGGATTCGATCGCGCCCTCGATCTCCGGATGATAAGCATCGCGCTGAAGCTTACTTTGATTGAGATTTCGGATCAGGTCGATTTGGGCACGCTGCAAGTCGCGTGGAAGCTCTTTGTTTATGATGTTCTTCATGGGCGGGCCCGGTTCCTCGTCCTTACCGAGGATCGCGGCGTAGAACCCAGGGATCTGGTTGCCCCCCATCTTGGTTCCCTGGCAAGTCGCGGGCAGGAAGGCGCTGCCGTAGTTCCGCACGCCCCCGTTATCCGTCGGCGGATTCAGAGTGACGAAGCCGGGCAAGTTGGCATTCTCGCTGCCCAGGCCGTACAACGACCAGGCCCCGACGGAGGGACGCACAAACTGGAAACTCCCGGTGTGCATCTGCGTAAACGCTTGCGAATGGTTCGGCAGGTCGGTGTGCATGCTGCGGATCAAACAGAGGTCGTCGGCCTGCTTCGCCAACTGAGGGAAGACCTCCGAAATCCAGAGACCTGACTCGCCGTGCTGGGCGAACTTGAACGGAGAACCGAGCAGTTTGGCTTTACCACGGTCTCGCCCAATACTCGTGGTCTCGCCCGACTGTTTGTTGAGCTTGGGCTTGTAGTCAAACGTATCGACATGCGACGGACCGCCGTTCATGCACAAAAAGATGATGCGTTTGGCCCGTGCGGGAAAGTGTGGCGCCTTGGCGCTCAGGTTCGCACCGCGAGAACGACGGGCGGACTCCTGGGCTGCCGCATCGTGGGCCAGGCCTGCGAACGCCAGGTAACCGAACCCGGATGCCGAGGCCTTCAGCATCTGCCGCCGCGAGACGAAGGACACGGGACGATCGCCTTGAGGATTGGTAGCCATGAGCAACGTACTCCGAGGAGCCTGTCCGAGTCTTCAACGCCATCGCACTCGGCGAAGATAATGGACACTCTCAATGAATAACGGATGCGTTCTGTTCTGGGAGCCACGCGGAAACGCCTTGGCCGGGGACATCGCCTTCGCTCATTTCCCGGTTCCTTGGCCGGCGCCAATCGCTTAGTCCAGGTTCCTGAATTCAGCCGTCGACAGCAGGCCTTGGCAGCAGGCGGCAAGCACCTGAAGCCGCCCTTTTTCATCGTTTCCGGCGAGATCCCTTCCCCGCTTCAGAAACGCGGAAGTCATCGTCATCTCGTCGGCAGTCGGAACGCGACTGTAGCAGAGCAGGAAGGCACGACGGATTCGCGATTCGTCGTCGGCTTCTCCACTCAGTCGATCGGCAACCGCCTTGGCCCTTGCTTGGATGAATGGGCTATTCATCAGGTAGAGTGCCTGGAGCGGCACGTTGGTGGTTTCGCGATCGCCGGTGACCAGGCTCGGTTCGGCGAAATCGAACAGGTCTAGGACGTCGGGCAAGCGATCGCGGAGAACGGGCAAATAGACCGACCGATGCCGCGACCCGTCGAGGTCGGTGGGCAAGCGGTTATCCAGCCCGATCAGGGATATCGGCCGATCGCCGATCTCTTTGCCCACGAGCGAGCCGACGCGACGCGAGGTGTCGAGTTCGCCCGAAATCAGCAGCATGGCGTCGCGAATCGCCTCGGCGTCGAGTCGCCGCTTGGCGGATCGCCAGAGCAGTCGGTTCTCCGGATCGGCCACGAAGGACTTTTCGTCATAGGTGGATGCCTGGCGATAAGTGCGTGAAAGGGCGATTTCCCGGACGACCTTTTTCACGGACCAGCCGTCGGCGACGAATCGCACCGCAAGATGATCCAGTAATTCCGGATGGCTCGGGGGTTGGCCACTGAACCCGAAGTTGTCCACCGATCGCACGATCCCAGCGCCGAACAAATGGCGCCAGATACGATTGGTCATCACCCGAGCCGTCAATGGATGGTCCGGGTGCGTCAACCAGCGTGCCAGCTCGAGCCGCCCGCTTTGATGGGACGGAATCGAGCCGGTGTCCGCAATCTGAATGACGCGAGGAAAACCACGGGGCACCGGTTTGCCGGGCCGACCGATCTCCCCACGCTCCAGCAACGGCTTATCGACGATCGATTCGCGATCGGTCACGCCCATGGCCAGGGGAAGCGCTTGCCCGTTCTCATCAACCTTCTCCAGTTCTCCCTCGATACCTCCTGACCGCCAGAAGACGCGTAACGCATCAGCGAGTGTGACGATCTTTTGCTTCTTGAGGGTCACGAGCTCTTGCTTCAAACTGGCCACTTTTTCCGGTGAAACGGACGGATGCAAGATCGGCAGGCCCGCGCCTTTCGGCAAGACCAGAGGGTCGCCCCCCACCTGATTCGACGGCGAGATCGCAGTTCCGAAGTAGGTCTTCGTACTCGCGAAAACGCCGGCCAAGGCGTAATAATCCTCCATCGAGAATGGGTCGAGCTTATGGTCGTGGCAGCGGGCGCAGGCCACTGAATTGGCAATGACTCCGCGCGTCAGAGCGTCGATTTGCTCGTCGACAAGGTCGGCCGCAAACTGGATTTTGTTCGCTTCGTCAAGGTTTTTGGTGCCGACCGCGAGAAAGCCGGTGGCGATCAACAGGCGGGCGCGCTCTGCATCGTGATCGGCGGGGAGTAGATCGCCGGCGATCTGTTCCACCAAGAAACGATTGAACGGCATGTCGGTATTCACTGCGTCGATCACGTAGTCGCGATAGCGCCAGGCATAGGGAAAAGAAATATTCGCTTCTTTGCCACTCGATTCGGCGAATCGAGCCACGTCGAGCCAGTGCCTCCCCCAGCGCTCGCCAAAGTGCGGGGAGGCAAGCAACGTATCCACTTCCCCAGCCAAAGCCGCGTCGAATCCATGGGCTTTGATGGCCTCGGAAAATCGCTGAACCGCGTCGGGCGTGGGAGGCAGTCCCACCAGGTCGAAGTGGAGTCGCCGAAGTAGTGTGACCGGGTCAGCATCCTTCGTCGGGACGAGTCCATGAGAATCCAGTTGTGCCAAGATGAAATGGTCGAGATCGCGTTTCGCCCAGCGGGGATTCTTCGAAACCGGCGGTTGATGGTCGGTGGGCTTCCGAAACGACCAGAACTTGCGGCCCGACTCGAGGTTAACGACAGGACGACTCGCGTCGGTCGCCCCCTTTTCACGGGGATCCGTGGCCCCAGCCTGGATCCATGACTTGAAGTCATTGATGACGGATTCCGGCAGGCGATCCGTCTTGGGAGGCATCTTGAGATCCGGGTCGGCGTGGGAAATGGCCGTGAGCAAGAGACTCGCGTCCGGAGCCCCGGGCACGACGGCCGGACCGCTGTCGCCCCCGGCCCGGATCGTCTCCCTGGAGTCGAGCAGGAGATTTCCTTTGGACTTACCCGCCGCCGCGGAATGACATTGATAGCAATGGGTGACCAGGACAGGCCGAATCTTGGCCTCGAAGAAGTCGAGGCCCGCGGCACTGTCGTCGGCCACCGATTCGGTCGCGACGATGGCAAGCGGCGACGTCCCAATCAGGAAGAGGAATAGCCATTTCGGAATTGATAGTTTCATGAGGATCTCTCGCTTCCAGTCCGTCCGCTCGAAACCGAACAGGGCAAGTCGTCTCACCGATCGTCTTTCAAAGCATCAGTCTTGGGTTGTCCCAAGCGATGGACCTCGATCTTCGCACTGGAATCAAGGTGGGATGCAAGCCGGTACTGTTCATCATCCTGCCTGGCACTCTTCATCAAGGTATAGGTCACCGTGCCATTGGGCCGACCCTCGCGGACCGTCCACAGGATCAACCGGAGGAGCACCCCGCTCTGGGCGTCGATTTCCAGGAGTGCGGCCGAAATCAGGGAGTGCACTCGGCCTGGCTTCAACCTCGCCCAGACGAGATTGGGAGTCGTTCCGGAAGGGGAGGGAGTGCTTTCCGCACGTAGATTGAAGTCGGCCAGGACATCATCCATCAGCGAGGGGACTGTCATGGAATTGATGTCGCAGAGTACGGCAACATCGCGAGGGAGCTGAGAGTCGTTATCGGAGAAACGAATCCCGTGCATCCGGGACGGACTGACCCAGAGTGAGCGATCCTGTTCGCGACCGATCGCGAGATGGATGGTCCCGATCGTACAGTCGGCCCAGAATCGGTCCCCTCGGGTCCACAGGACACTCTCCGAGGGGCCCTCGAGCATCTTTTTCTCGTCCCAGTAACGGGGATCGGGGGCATAGTGCACGCGATAGCAACGATCAATGTCCTGGGCGTGGATGCCTCGTACCGTTCGCAAGAGGGTCGCGGCATTGGCCGTGGTGGGACTGAGGTATCGACCACCACAGAACGCCCCGATGACCAATGCGATCAAGGCGGCCCCCATCGACCAGCGCAGGGAACCTGACCAGCGTTCGAGCGAATACCAGGCGGCCCGACCGATCCGAATCGATCTGACTTCGGGGCGAGCGGTCTGGGCGAGCGAATTACGAATTTTCGCGTGCAGATTCGTGGAATCTGTCCGCTCGATTTCGCGGTCGAGGTGAGCACTCACAAGCCGATCGACCGCATCGAAGACACGCTCTTCAGAATCGCTCACGTCACATGATCCTCAATAAAAGGACGCAAACGCGTGGCCAGCGCCTGGCGTGCACGATGAAGCTGGACGCGTGCATTGGCGTGGCTCATTTCGAGCATCTCGGCGATCTCCAACAGGCTGTGTCCCAGACTTCGCAGTTCGACGATCGCTCGTTGAGTCACCGGAAGCTCAGTCAAGGCCTCGGTGACCGCGGCTTCCAGTTCCCCATGAATGGCCCTCTGCTCAGGCTCAGCGTCAGATTTGTCGGGTCCGATCCCGTGTTCGGCAACATCCAGGCTCACGAACGGCGGGCGCCGGCGAGTCCAGTTGATGCACGCATTAGTTATTGACTTGAACAAGAGTTTCGAGCCGTCGTCCGGTAGGTTGTACTGGTCCGCCCTGCTCAGGAGGCGTCGATAACAGTCGTGGACGATGTCCTCGGCATCGGCCTTATTTCGGATCAGAGTCACGGCATAGGCGAGCGCGCGCTGCACGGTGTCCGCAACCCATTGGCTGAGTTCGTCATCGGGTGATCCTGGACGCGACATGCGAGCTAGCTTTGACCTCCGCGTCTGCCCCAGGCACCCCGACCAGGCATGGCGATAACAGCGAGTCCACTAGACCTACAACACCGGGGAGAGCGGGGTGTTACAGAATCTTTCTCAACGTTCTCGCGGAATTGGCGCAGGCCGTTTCTCATTGAGAACTTACGACGGCGAGGCGGAGCGCAGGATCTCCGTGATGACCCTGCCGTGAACGTCGGTCAGACGGCGGTCACTCCCGTTATGGCGGAACGTCAGGCGCTCGTGATCAATACCGAGCAGGTGCAGGATGGTGGCGTGAAGGTCGTAGCAGTACGTGGGGTGCCGGGCCTTCCAGGACCACTCATCGCTCTCGCCGAACGCAACGCCCCCTTCGATGCCAGCGCCGGCGAGCCAGGAGACAAAGGTTCCGCCGTTATGGTCGCGGCCATTGCTTCCCTGGCTGAACGGCATCCTGCCGAACTCGGTGGTCCAGATCACCAGGGTGTCCTCCAGGAGGCCGCGGGCTTGGAGATCCTTGACCAGGCCGGCGACCGGCTTGTCGGTGCTGAGCGCGATCGAGGCAAGGGCCTTGTCGACGTCGTTGTGGTTGTCCCAGTTCCCGGTTGCACCGCCGGCGCCGCTCCAGACCTGGACGAAGCGGACCCCGCGTTCGAGCAAACGCCGCGCGGTGAGGCAGTTGCGCCCGAATTCCTCGGTGACTTGATCGTCGATTCCATAAAGGGAGCGGGTGGCCCGAGATTCACCCGAGAGGTTGAGCACTTCGGGCGCACTGAGCTGCATTCGCGCAGCCATCTCGTACGACGAAAGGCGTGCTTCGAGCCGGGAGTCTCCCGGTGACCGATCCATGTGATCGCGATTCAGTGTTGTGAGCAAGGCGCGGCCGTCCGCCTCGGCCGTCGGGGTGATGTACCGGGCCGACTCGGGGGGAAAGAGGTCGGCGATCGGTACCGGGGCGGTGGCCTTGATGATCGTCCCTTGATGAGCGACCGGTAGAAAGGCCGAGGAGAAGTTGCCGGCGTTGTTGTAAGGCAAGCCGCGCGAGTCGGGGAGTACGACGAAGGTGGGTAGGTTATCGTTGAGACTGCCCAGTCCGTACGAGATCCAGGAGCCCATACTCGGGAACCCTGGAGTAACGAACCCCGTGTTCTGCATATAGCTGGCCGGCCCGTGGACGTTGGTCTTGGAGGCCATCGACATCAGGAAGGCCAAGTCGTCGACGATCGTGGCCACATGCGGGAAAACGGAGCTGACCCACCGGCCCGACTCGCCGTGTTGCTTCCAATCCCAGGGGCTCTTGAGGACCTTGCCCGGCACGCTCGTCACGGCCTCCACCCGTCCCCCCGGGTCGAACGTCTGGCCGTGGCGTTTGATCAGCTCGGGCTTGTAGTCGAACGTGTCACACTGGCTTGCGCCACCATTCATAAACAGTTGAACGATCCGGCGAACCTTGGGCCGGTGATGCAAGCCGCCGTCAAGATTGGCGCGAGCTTCCACGGTACCCGCCAGAAGCCCATCTCTGCCCAGCATCTGGGACGCGGCGATTCCGCCCAGTCCTCCCCCGAACCGCCAGAGGAACTCACGACGGCCAAGCAAGTCAGGAGGCGACATTTCGTTGGTCATGACGGCCCCGATCATCTAATTCACGAACATGAACTCGTTACTATTCAGGATGACGCGGCACGCGTTGGCCATGCCGTGCTTGACGGCATACCTCACGAGGGCCTCCGACTCGTTCGAGGAAGGGGGGCGGCCGACTGCGAGCTCGAAGGCGGCCTCGACCTGGCCGGTGAGGCCGTCCGCGAGCTTGCCGACCCGTGCTGCGAAGTGCTCGCTCTGACGGACCACGAAACGGTCGTTCCACATCGCCAACGCCTGGAGTGCGGTCACTGAAGCGTTTCGCGTCGGGCTGAGCTGCGACGCGTCGGGGCAGTCCATCGAGTCCATGAACGGATCGGGGAGTGTGCGGAACAAGAAACGATAAACGCTCCGCCGGTAGCTCGCCGGGCTGTCGACATCAAACTGGAGGTAATTCACCATCGGAGTGACGTGAATGCCGGGGGTCTCGACGAACTGGCGAACCGATGGACCGCCCATCGTCAGGTCGAGCTTACCGGAGATCTGGAGCACCGCGTCGCGTACCGACTCCGCATCCAGGCGGGTGCGGTTCATGCGCCAGAGCAAGGTATTGTCGGCATCCACCTCGGCCGCTCGCGGCTCGTGTCGGCACGACTGGCGGTAAACCGAGCTGGTAAAGATCAGGCGGTCCAGTTGCTTGATCGAGCCTCCCCCATCCCGGAATGTGACGGCCAGCCAGTCGACTAAATCGGGATGGGAAGGTTTTGCTCCCATCTGGCCGAGGTCATTGGGAGAGTCGGCCAGGCCCCGGCCAAAATGATAGTGCCAGACCCGATTGACGATCGAGCGCCAGGTCAGCACGTTCTTGGGGTCGGTGATCCAACGAGCCAGCGCCGCGCGACGGCTCCCTTCGTCGTTGAGATCGGGCAGCCTGAATCGTGCGTCGAGGCCTGGCACGCATGCCAAGCCACCCGGCGCCGCCGGTCGAACCGGGCTGTTGATATCGCCTCGCTTCAGGACGTGAACCGGGCGAGGGGTTTTCGCCGGCACGAAGCTGCTCTCCGGCTTGAAATCGTGTGCGGCGGCGTAAACCATCGACACCGGCGGGATCGCGGCGAGTTTCTGCTTGAGTCCGTCGATCACCGTTTTGAGCTCGGGGGCGACCGTGTAATAGTACGCAGTCAGCTCGGTCCGCTGGCCTTCGGTACGGGTCGAGGCCGGGACGGTGAGGATCTTGGCGATCGGTTCCGGCAGTGGCCGGGCCAGGGATGGTCGGGTCGTCGTGGTCGCCGAAAGCCTGAGCCGGCCGATCAGGTGGCCGCCGCCATGCGTCTGCTCGAGAGCGAAAGTCAGTTCCGTCTCACCATCGATCCCGATCGACTCAGTGGTCTCGAAGACCGCCTGATGGGACTTGCCAACCGCGGGGTGGATCCCCCAGGCGGTCGCCGGGTTGCCGTCGATCGCCTTGGTGATGTCCCACGCCTGCTGATCGAAATCGGCGACGGGGTTGCGTAGAGAGATCGGCCGGGCGGCTGTCGGGTCCGCGACGCGACCGGCCTTGAGCCGGAATTCGGACAGGTGAAGGTTACCGTTGTCCTGACGCCCAGGCCCTTTATGGGGCAAGCTGTCGTCGGTAAGCACCTCGAGGCGAACCGCGCTGATCCCTTTCAAATCAGTCCGCGCCACGATCGTGTAGGTATCAATTTCAGGCCTCGGGCCAGCCGATTGGATCGACCAATCCGGCCGCTTGACCAGCGTCGCGCCCCCGGACGAGGTGTACGTCAAGGGATCGAGAGGCACCCAGGTGATCGAATCGGCCACGGCAGACTCCCAGGCGGCCTGTCCCGCAGCGAGCGCGGAGCGAGTCGCCGGGTCGAGCAGCGGATCGACGCTCACTTTCTGTCGCGATTGAAGGGCCGCCTTTTTCGCAAGCAGCGGAGCGCGGAGGGATTCGGCCTTGGGATCGAGTTCATAGGGGCGTTCCGCGCGGTCAACGCCGGCGAAGACGGCCTGAAGGCCGTAGTACTCCGCCTGTGAAATCGGGTCGAATTTGTGGTCGTGGCAACGGGCGCAGTGGACCGTGGTGCTGGTGAAGGTCGCCATGGTTGTTGCCACCATGTCGTCGCGATCGAGGTTCTGAGCGGCCTTCTTATCGACGGTGTCGTCCCGAATATCGCGTTGGGAACTCTCGTCCCACGGTCCCGCGGCGATGAAGCCGAGCGCGACGATCCCGCTTGGATCGCCCGGGAACAGAATATCACCGGCGAGTTGCTCCTGAACGAACCGGGCGTAAGGGGTGTCATTGTTGAACGAACGGATCAAATAATCGCGATAGGGCCAGGCATGGGGTCGGGGCCTGTCTTGATCGTTACCGTGGGTCTCCGCGAAGTGGACCACGTCCATCCATCGCCTTGCCCAGCGCTCGCCATAACGGGGACTCTCGAGCAGGCGATCGACGAGTCGTTCGTAGGCATTAGCCCCCGGGTCGGCAATGAAGGCTTCGATTTCCTCGGGAGTCGGCGGCAGGCCGGTCGTGTCGAATGTCAGGCGCCGGATCAGAGTTCTCCGATCCGCTTCCGGCGAAGGCGACAGCCTCTTTTCCTCGAGTCTGGCCAGGATGAAGTCGTCGATCTGGGTCCGACTCCACCCCTGGTTCATCGGGCGAGGCACAGCCGGTCGGGAGAGCGGTTGAAGTGACCAGTGCGCCCCCTGCTCTGCCGGCGCCGGGTCGTTCGACTGGGCTGCCCACTCGGCCCCCTGATCGATCCAGGCACGGATCAGGTCGACCTGCCCCGCAGTGAGCTTGGGCCCCTTTGGTGGCATGACCTCATCCGGGTCGAGTCCCCTGATGAGCTGGACAAGATGACTCGTCGACCCTTGGCCGGGGACGATTGCCGGCTCGCCCGAGTCGCCCCCTTGGAGCGCGGCTTCACGGCGATCGAGCCGATAGCTGCTGCGCTGCCGGGCGGGCCCATGGCACTTGACACAATGTGCCGTCAGGAGGGGTTGGATCTCACGCTCGAAATCCACCTTGCGATCGGCCGAAAGAGGCTCGACCGGTTCCCTTGCGCGGGCCAACACGGCGGCAACGCAGAGCATCAAAAACCCGGCCAGGCAAAGAGATCGTCGCATCGCTTCATGACTCGCGATCTGCGTCGACACTCGGGGGCTATCAACCCTCCGGATCGGCCGCACCCGTTGGGATCGAGCCTCAATGGTACCTGAGATCCGGTCGCCTCGCCCTAATATTCCTGAACCGTCCCCGCTCAGGTGCCGAGGTCGCCCCCTTCGCTCTTGCATTGGTTACAAATTTCATAAAATGCCACGTGATGAGATCCATTGAACTGAGGAAATGGCGCCCGTGGTCCCAGGGAAATGGAAATCCCCGATTTCAATCGGATGCAGCAAAACAATGACTCATGATTTGTCGATTCGTCTCAAGGCTTCTGGGACCGATCGCCGACCGTGATGTGAGCTTGGCTTCGCCCAGGAATTGGCACGTCCGACCGAAAACGGAACCCTCAAATTGGGCTTGTGGGAGGGGGCCGATCGGATATGGTATCGATGCGCAAATAGCGATTCTCAGAAGGCTTCGACCGGCTGATCGGGTGCCTCGTTCAGGAGGGATAGGGAAAAGGCCGGTGCCATGGAGGGACCGATGGATGAGCGACTTGATGGGGTTGTCCTGAATTCGAGCGATGACGGCGAAACGGTGACGAAGCCGTGCCATCTCGTGATCACCGTGCATGGCATTCGCACCTACGGCGACTGGCAAGCGGATCTGAAGGCACTGTTGGAGGAAGCTGAGCCCGGCGTCACCGTTCTGAATTATCAGTTCGGATATTTCTCCTCGCTTGCCTTTCTGGTTCCTCCACTCCGCTGGCTTGTGGCCTGGAGGTTCCGTCAGTTCTTCGCACATGCGATCGCGTCGGTCCCCGCCGGATCGCGAATCGATCTCGTGGCCCACAGCTTTGGAACCTACTTGGCGGCCTCGGCCGTGCCCCACGTTCCGAAGAGTCACCGGCTCCATACGATCATTCTGGCCGGCAGCGTGCTCCGCCCATCGTTCCCCTGGTATCGCTACCAGCAGGCGGGATGCCTCCGCCGCGTGGTGAACGAGTGCGGTTGGGACGACACGGTTCTCGTCCTCTGCCAGTCCGCCGCCCTGATGATGGGCATGGCCGGGCGCGTCGGCTTCCAAGGGATGGTCGGCGGGCAATTCCTCAACCGGTACTACCGGTTCGGGCATGGCGGCTATTTCGATCGCGAACACAAGTTGATGCGAGAGAATTGGCTGCCGATCCTGACCACCGAGGCCCCGATTCCGGCGATCGACCATCGCCCCAAGCTGACCCATCTTGGTGGAGCCAGGCTCTTCTTGATGAACAACCTCCAGTTCATCAAGGTTGCGGCCTTCGCCGCATTCGTCCTGGCGATCGTCTTGATTCCGGTCGACTGGATGCGCAAGGCCGACTATCAGAAGCGGGTGGAGCGGTTCGCACACATTGCGCGACTCGCCAATGCCGTGGAGATTCCCGACCGTGACCCGAGCCATGTCCGCGACCTGCTCCGGGTTGACGTTAGGGCCGGAGGCAGTGAACGGTCGATCGATCACATCATCGGTTCGGAAACCTCGCCCGGTGGCGACGACCTCGCGGATGGAGCGCTCGCCGAGGACGATGCCGAACCGCGCTGGTGGGAACGGATTCCGGGCTTCCAGGACAATGCCCGCGAAGCCTTCCGCGCCCGACAGTTGCACGCGCGGGCCAATTATCAGCTCGCGGCCGGCAAGCGAGGGAACACCCGCGACCTTTCCAAGGCACGGTTACTCTTCGAGGATGCCATCCGTTGCTATCGGCGGGTGATTCTCGACGACCCGGCCAACGGATCGTTTGCCCTCTGTTTGATGGACTACGGCCGGCTCCTCAACGAGATGGGTTTCCCGCAACTGGCCGTCGAGCAATTCCGGAAGGTTCGCGAAGACGTCTTCCCCAGGGACGCCAAAGGGGAGAGCTCGACGATGCCTCGTTCGCTCGTGATCGACTCGCTCGGTTACGAAGCCTCGGCACTGAGGGCGCTCGAGAAGTGGGATGAGTCCACCGACCGCTTGCTCCAGGCCGTACGCGAAGCCCGCACAGACGACTCGTTGCTCTCGTTCGTTTACAACGAACTCGCCTGGCACCGGATGGAACGTCTGGATGTGGCCAAGGCCAGGGAGGCCTTTTTCAAGGCCAAGTCTTCGTGCGAGGCGCTCGTTGAAAACGGCCAGTTCGTGTTCAAGACGCGTCTTTACCATATCCGCCATGGGCTGGCGATGGCCGAGCGGCTCTGCGGGCGGCCCGACGAAGCCTACGGCCAATATGACCAGCTCGTCAAAGAACTCCAGGAGTTGATGCGGAACGACCTCGACTTCAATCCGAAGGAGCGCCGCGATCTCCGCACGCGGCTCGTCAATAGCATGGAGCGACGCGCCGATGTTCGGTTCTTCTCCCGGCGAGCGCCCACGTTCTTCCCGGAGTTCTCACCCGAACGCTACCAGAGTCTGCTCGCCAAGGTCGAGCAGGACTACCAGGAGGCCATCGAGCAGGTTGCCAACGACGACCTCACCTCGAAGACCCAGCTCCTCTACAAGAAAGTGATCGTGCGCTGCCTGGCCGAGATGGCCCGCAACTCCACGGGGCACGATCGTCCCAAGGTCGCTCTCGAGCGGCCCACACTCGCGCCGATCGACATCGAGTTCGCCGAGTCCGAACGGACCTACAATGCCCTGCCTCCGGAACGCAGGAAGACGCTGAAGCTCTACCACGAGATCGCCGTGGCCTGCATGGATCTGCACAAGGTCCCCGATCGTGATGCGTATCTGACCCTCGACGGCGGGGACCCTGGATCGGCGAGGACACGTCGATTCGCCCCTCGGTCGATCGAGGAGCTCCGAGCGCTGACCGCTCGGTATGGCGCGCAATGCGAAATCCTCAACCGCGAGCGCGTCGAGATGCTGCTCGTCGCCCTGGAAGTCTTGCTCGAAGTCGGGGCCGAGACCAACGACCCGAAGAGTTCCCAGGATGCATCGCGAATGGTGGCGGTCCTCGGCGCCACAACCAAGGTTGCCTCCCACGACGAGTTGCGTACCTACGTCAACCGGTTCCATCGGATCGCAGCCAACAAGCTCGCCCCCCAGGACGAGCTGATCGCGTCGCGCCCTCGGGTCGAAACCCAGCGCGTGGTGCGCGATCAATCCTCGACCGTCCCACCTGGGGGTCGACTTCTCTTTTATCTTCAGCTCTCGCCCACCCGATCGCTGATGCTGACCGAAGCCCCCGAAGGCATGCCATCCCCTGCCCCCGCCGCGGAGGCGTTGACCGCCAAGCCCGGACTTGCCGATCCCAGGTCAGCTCACGATGACGAGCTCGCGCCCAGAACCGCACTGAAGCAGCCACTCGATCGGCCTTGATGAGACCCGCGTTCTCCCTTCGGGCGGGGCTGGGGGCCTTCCATAGCTCCCCAGCCCCCCGATGGTAGACGTCATGCCTGAACTCCCGTCGTCATGCCTCAACTCGCAACGGAAGCCTGCCCGGTCGTGACCAGTGTTCCTGGCTGCGAGACGGTACGTCCCTGAAGTGGCTGAACCGATTCAAAGTCGAAGGTTGCCTTCGCTCAATACGGGCAGAGACTCGTCTTCTGGCATACGGGCTGCGTTAGCATCATTCCCAGTCGCCAACTTCCCCGGGCGAATCGACCCCTAGCTGAGTCGTATTGACGTCTCAAACTCATGTGCCACAAGAGATTGAGCATCAAAGATTCGTCCTTGTCGGACGAAGGCCGGCGGGAAACTGGTGTGAAGCTCTCCTCCGTTGTTGCCTTTTATTTAGACGAGGATGCCCGTGAAACGTGCAACCCCCTTCCCCTTCCTGTTGCTGGTGGCGTTGGCCATCGCCGCTTTGGTTGTGAAGCCTACGCACAAGCCGACTCCTGTGGGAGAAGCGATCAATTCCGGGGACGTGGCATGGATGCTCACTGCCGCGGCCCTCGTGCTTCTCATGACTCCGGGTCTCTCGTTCTTCTACGGCGGGATGGTCGGATTCAAGAACGTCGTCTCGACCATGCTGCAAAGCGTAGTCGCCCTTGGGGTTATCAGTCTTCTCTGGGTTTTTGTCGGTTTTAGCCTCGCCTTTGGAGACAGCATCGGAGGTGTCATCGGAAACCCGATGACCTTCTTCATGTTTGACGGCGTCGGAGAAGCGACCCATCCTGGCCTTTCTCCCACGATTCCGCTGATCTTGTTCGCGCTCTTCCAGTTGAAGTTCGCGATCATCACGCCGGCCCTCATCACCGGGTCGTTCGCGGAGCGGGTCCGGTTCTCCTCCTACCTGCTGTTCATGGTCTTGTTCAGCCTGGTGATCTATAGCCCCCTGGCCCACATGACGTGGCACCCCGACGGCCTCCTTCGCAAGATGGGCGTCTTGGATTTCGCTGGCGGCACGGTCGTTCATATGTCGGCTGGTTTTGCGGCTTTGGCGGGTGCGATGGTCCTGGGCCGTCGTAAGAGCCACCTCGCCAAAGAGGCCCACTCGCCGGCGAATGTTCCCTTCGTACTCCTCGGAACCGGCATGCTCTGGTTCGGCTGGTTCGGATTCAACGCCGGTTCTGCGCTGGCCGCCAACGGGACGGCCGCCATGGCGTTTGGAACCACCAACACGGCGTCGGCCGCCGCGATGCTCGGCTGGATGTTCTTCGACTGGATGCGGGGCCATAAGCCGTCCGCACTCGGCGCCTGCATCGGTGCCGTCGTTGGCCTGGTCGCGATCACGCCGGCGGCCGGATTCGTGACGATCCGCGAGAGCATGGTCATCGGCCTGGTGGCGAGCGTGATCAGCAACCTGGCCGTCAATCTGAGAACGAAGTCGACCCTGGATGACACGCTCGACGTCTTCCCCTGCCATGGCGTCGGAGGCATGGTGGGCATGATCGCCACCGGTATCTTCGCCAAGGAAGTGGGGCTGACCTCGGGCGTCACGAAGACGTTCGTCTACCACCTCGTGGCGCTGGTCATCGTGGCCGTCTTCTCGTTTGTCGGTTCGATCATTCTCTACAAGATCACCGACCTCATCATCCCGCTCCGGGTCACCCATGAGCAGGAAGACGAGGGACTCGACCTCAGCCAGCACGGCGAAACCGCTCTTGGAGCCGACCTCCTCGGCGGCGCCCACTCGAACGGACACGCCCCGGTCGAAATCGCGGTCGGAAGCGGATTCTGATCTCGGACGCCATCCGCCCTCGTAGCGAAATATCAAAAAGTCCGATCCCCGCGGTGTCCGCCTTGCGAGACGCCGCGGGGATTTTGTCGTTTCCGGCCTCGCAATCCCAACAAGTTCACCCTGGCGACACGTCCCAGTCACCTGATCAGGCCGCGATGCGACCGCAAAGCCCTGGCGCATTCGCACTTTTCGCTATGCCTTGATCGAGGTTGTTGGATAAAGTTGACCCTCTCGAAAAAAATGAAAAAAGGGTTCGAGTTCGCCTCGTCGTGCGAATCCATCCTCTTGGTAGGCGGGCGTCGAAAGAGAAAAGGCTCGGACCATGTTCCGATCGAGTGCTCATCGACTGATGTGCTTCCTCACCTTCGCGAGCGTGCTACTGCACGGGGCCGTGGCTGCCAGGGCCGAGCCCGCCAAGGAGAAGCGGCCGCCAAACATCGTGGTCGTCTTCGCGGATGATTTAGGCTATGCGGATGTCGGCTGCTTCGGCGCCAAGGGCTATGTGACCCCAAACATCGACCGGCTCGCCGCCGAGGGCATCCGCTTCACCGACTTTTATGTGCCCCAGGCGGTCTGTTCGGCGTCGCGCACCGCCTTGTTGACGGGCTGCTACCCCAATCGAGTCGGGATCCTCGGCGCACTCGGTCCCGCATCAAAGATTGGGATCGCTGAGGGTGAATCGACGATTGCCGAAGTTCTTAAGCGACGCGGTTACGCGACGGCCATCTACGGTAAGTGGCACCTGGGGCATCACCCCCAGTTCCTCCCGATCCGGCATGGGTTCGACGACTACTTCGGGCTCCCCTACTCTAACGATATGTGGCCGCAGCACCCGACGAACCGGTCTTTTCCCGACCTCCCCTTGATCGCGGGGGATCAGGTCGTCGCCACCAACCCCGACCAGAAGACACTGACAACCTCCTACGCGGAACACGCTGTTCGCTTTATTCAGAACAACAAGGAACGGCCCTTCTTCCTCTACCTCGCACACAGCATGCCCCACGTCCCGCTTTTTGTATCCGACATGTTCGCAGGTCAGACGACTCGGGGCCTGTTCGGTGATGTCATTGAGGAGCTTGATTGGTCGGTGGGCCAAGTTCTCAGCACGCTCAAGGAACAGGGACTCGACGAGCGCACGCTCGTGATATTCACCTCCGACAATGGCCCTTGGTTATCGTACGGCGATCACGCCGGCTCGGCCGGCCCGCTCCGTGAGGGAAAGGGAACATCGTTCGAGGGGGGCGTGCGCGAACCTTTCGTCGCGCGTTGGCCCGGCAAGATCCCCGCCGGATCGGTCTGCCGTGAGCCCGCCATGACCATCGACCTTCTCCCGACGTTCGCCTCGATCGCCGGAGCCGACCGTTCAGGCGACCGACTCATCGATGGCCGGAACATCGAGCCCCTGCTTACCGCTCAGCCTCAAGCCAAGAGCCCCCACGAAGCGCTCTACTTTTACTGGGGCCGAGAGCTCCAGGCCGTGCGTTCGGGCCACTGGAAACTTCACTTTCCGCACCAGTACCGAAGCCTCTCCGGTACGCCAGGCTCGAGCGGCAAGCCAGCGCCTTACCAGGAGCGCGCGATTGGCCTCAGCCTTTTTAATCTGGAGTCTGACCCTGGCGAAACACTCGACGTTGCGGCCAAAAATCCAGACGTCGTGAAGCAACTCTCCCGCCTGGCAGACATCGCTCGCGACGACCTTGGAGACTCGGCGACCAACCATATCGGCAAGAACGTCCGTCGACCCGGGGAACTCTGAGCCCAAGCGGGTGGACCAGAACCTCGAAGGTATTGGAAGCATGCCTCAGCCGCAGACACTGACCCCGTCCAGTTCGCCGGCCAACGAACGGGAATCGATCGAATTGAGGCAGTCGTAAATCATGACATCGAGATTCCTATCTCCGATGTTTCGCCTTTGACTGATGCGTATTGGTCTCGATACCCTTTTGGATGATGATTCCATGGTTGCGCAGTTTGCTCCGTTCGATGGTCGTCAATTTTTTCAGGTCGATCGCGACAATCGTATTGCTAAGACGCTCAGCCTGGCGTTTCAACGCGGAGACGACACGGTCGGCCGTCGCCTGGTCAGGGCAGCGCAGCACGGTCAAAGTTGAAGTGGTGATCTGACGCACCCAGTTCGCCCACTCCTCAACTTCACGTAGTACGTTCGCCGGTACTCCGTTACTTGCGTGAAGTTGGAGCCGTCGGAGGATCTCCACGGGCTTGAGACCGAGGCCGACCGCCTTGACGACCGAGTCCCGGGTAATCTTCAGGACCAACGCCCCTTGGCCACTCCCTGTTGCGGCTCGCTCGCAGAACTGGGCCAGGTCCGCGGCAGGAGCTGGATTCAGCCCAATCACGATTACGCTGAAATCGGGCTGAACGATCACGCGGGCCTCAGCACCAGTTGTCGGACTCCAATCCTCGCGCGTGATCTCACGGCCGAAATAGGCGTCATACCGTCGGTCACGGGCAATGCAGACTTGATCTTCCGCATCGATCGCCACCTGGACGCAGCCGAGCGGGATCAGTCGTTGTCGTACAAATGCGTTGATCAAGTTGCGGCCGATCACCTCACGCGCACTGTCCTGAGTAGGAACCAGCCGGGTGCGCCAGAAGACCGCGACCTGGTCCGGGTCGAGCCCTCGGTTCAACGGATTGTGCTCTCGGGCGACTAGATGGGTTTCCACACTGTCCAACCGGTAGTAAACCCCGGGCTTCAACAAGTTCAACGCCTCGTCGAGGGACGCCCTCAACGCTTTATGATCGCTCAGCTTGGCGTCCCAGTAGTGAGGGACGCGTTTCCCATTGATAATCCGGACGGCCGTCACGTGCTCTCCGAGAAAGCGGAAATCCGTGACGCTCAGATTGCTGAAATCATCGAACCGTGTAGCGGACCAATCCAGGTGCATGGTAAACATTGCATCTCTGTCTTTGTCGGCATTTAAAAGGTTGTAAATTCCCTGGTACTGATCAGCAAGGTCGCTGGACAACCACTTGTGCCCCCTGGAATTGAGCTGGAGCAGGACTTGCATTCCCTCAGCAACATCATTGACCAATTGGAGGGCTCTGGCCCAGGCGATGGCCTGGTTGACACGCGCCTCGTTGGTCCATCTCAGAACCTTCAACAGCCAGTCAGCCAAGGGTTCCAGAACGGTCTGAAATCGTTCAATCTCCTTGGAGAACAAGCACTGGTCCTGGCGGACTCGGGGCGGCTCACTCGCGATCTCCAAGAGTACGCCACGAAGGTCATTGACGATGACGCTCTCACTCGGTCCAACCTCCTTGGGGCGTTCGCAGACCTGGAGTGGGGGGCGTTCGCGAGGCTGGCGATTGCGGATCAACTGCTCGCGAACCGTAGGAAGGAACCCCACGATCACCTCCCACGATTTGGGCTCGAGATCCTCGACGAGCACTAGGTGAGCGATCAGCGTGTCTATCACTTCACGGACCTTCGCAGGATCGCTCCCCTCGATCCAGCCTGCCAATCCCACCAACGACACCGGCCCGGCGGCCTGGAGGATCACCTCCAGGATCTTCTCCACCAACGGCTCCTTCAGAGCTGCCGCGACCCACTCCGGCCATAAAGAAGAAAAAATATACCTCTGAATAACGTTTTCAATTTGAAAGCCATCAAGGATTTGCTGATTGCGAAGTATCGATTGAAGAACCCCATCGAGTTCATTACCCACAAAAACTTCATCGATATATTTTCGAAATTCGCTCGATTTCCCGGAAGCGAGTAGACGGTGTCGTTGCAACGCATGGAGGCGCGTCGTGAAGTCGTAGGCCTCGTCACAAACGATCGCCTGATCGCTGAACGCCCTGGACCGGGCGGCTGCAATCTCGACCAATCCCGCGGCGATTAGCTCCTTCAGAATCGATGAGGGGAACCGGTTGATCGACACACCGGTACCGGCCGCGTTGGGTTTTGCCAAGCGTTTCTCAACGTCGAACTTGACCACATAGAGGAAGAAGTAACGGGCTTGGATCGAAAGCGCATGCCACTTGGCATCCCAGATCGTCAGGGATTCGCGGCGATAGGCTTTCTGAAGGTGGTTGCGAAACTCCTTCTCTTTCGGCCTGATCCGCGACCCGTAACTCATCTCTTGCCTCGCAATCGCCGCTTGCCTGGTCTTGCCTTTCAAAGTTACGAATCAAAATTGAACCTGGATTGATTCAGAGTCAAGGCGTGAAGGTTGAGCGAATGAGAAGGGCCGCGTGAAGCCGGGCGAAATCGCCCAGTTCCACGCGGCCCGCGAAGCATTGTTGACGGGAAGACTCAGACCTCAGGAGGGACGTTTGCCAAGCCGGCCGAGCCGGCCGAGGATCGAGGCCAAGACTGAGCCGTTGAGCTGAGCGGCCTTCAATCGGTTCAATGGAGCCTTGACCGTATTGGCCTGGCTTTTCTGCTGGTTGACACGCCGATGACCGCGAGCGGCAACCGGAGGAGGTGCGGAAGCCGAGGTAGGCGTCGGGGTCGGCGAAGTTGAGGTCGGGGTCGGCGCGGCATTGGTTGCTGCGGCCGAAACGCTGGGCGTGACAACGGTCGACAAGGCAACCGCTTGACTGCCGAAATCGAGCGTGCTCGTCGCACTGATCTTGTTGCTCAGAGTTCGGTAGATGAACGGTGCATTGATCGGGATGTCTTTGGTGCCGCCGTACTGGATCGGCTGCGCGGTTCCGGCGATGAAGAGCTGGCCACTGCTTGGCCTGTAAACCGCGATGTCGATCTTGCCGTCGCCGTTATAGTCGGCTGGAACCGGGATGTCCTTGGTGCCACCGAACTGGATCGGCTGCCCGTGGCCGGCGATGTACCAGAGAGCCGAGCCTGGCCGGAAGACGGCGATTTGCGACCGGCCGACCCCGTCATAGTCGCCTGGAACGGGAATGTCGTTGGCGCCTCCGTAGACGATGGTCTGCAAGCCGCTGCTGGACCCGCGAATCAACCAACGAGTGGGGTTGGTCGAGCTGGCGGGTTCAAAGACCGCGATGTCCGCCTTGCCGTCGCCGTCGTAGTCGGCCGGGACGGGGGTGTCCCCCTGACGGCCAAGCTTGATCGGCGTACCGTCGCCGGCGATGAACCACTCTCCGGTGGTGGGCCGGAAGGTAGCCAGCGTGGTGGTACCCGTCCCGTAGTAGTCGGCCGGGGCGGGAAGATCGACGTTGGCGTAGCCGAACTGGATTCCATTGGCGGGGAAGATACCCTGCACCAACCACTGAGCGGTGCTCGGCCGATAGACGGCCAGGTCGGACCGGCCGTCACCGTTGAAGTCGCCCAGAAGCGGGATGTCGGTGCTACCCACACCAAACGCGATTCCGTTGGGGCCGGTTGCTCCCGGGATAAACCACTGAGCCTGCGGGTTCGAGCGACGGAAGAGCGTGTTCTGGGCCTGCCCGACGCCCGTAAAGTCTCCGGCCACCGGAAGCTTCCGGTAAGCGTAAGGAGCGGCGACCGCCACGCCCCCGCCTTTGGCTCCACCGAAGTTGGCGGTCCGAGGCAGGTTACTTCCCGGAGCGTAAATCGTCCAGGTGTTGGTCGTGGGATCGAAGGCGGCCGGCTCATCACTGCCAACGCCGTCGTAGTCGCCCGGAACGGGAATGCTTCCCGGGGTGAACTGAACCGTCCTGAGCTGGTTGTTCGGCCCCATGATCGTCATGGTGCCACTAGCCGGATCGTAGACGGCCGGTTCCACCTTGTGGGAGGTCAGGCTGTTATCGTAGGCACCAGGAACGGGAATCTGTCCCGGGCTGCCGACCTGGATCGGCTGGGCATGACCCGCGATGAAGAACTGCCCGGTGCTTGGCCGGTACACGGCAAGCTGGGTACGGCCAATGCCGTCGTAATCGCCCGGAACCGGAATATCACCCGCCCCGCCGAACTGTGGAATCGGGCCCGGAGAATTGGGGATGAACCACTCACCCGTGGTGGGTCGGTAAATCGCAATGGAGGTGACGCCAGTCCCCAGGTAGTCGCCCGGGACTGGGATATCGACGAACGACTGGCCGTACTGGACACCGCCGAAGATCCCTTGAACGAACCACTGTGCGGTGCTCGGACGATAGTAGGCCAGATCTTCCTTGCCATCACCGTTGAAGTCACCTTGGATGGGAACGTCAAGCGTCCCGACGCCGAAGGGTGTGCCGTTCGTCGCCCCTTGGATCAGCCATTGTGCCTGGCTGCCCCGGAAGAAGAGCGAGAAGTCGGCTTTCCCATCACCGGTGTAGTCTCCTCCCACTGTGGTGATTGTCAGATTGAACGGGCTGCCAATCGGCCCTTGGTTGCCGGCGATATCACGGGCCCGCGCCACGATCGTGATGTTGCCGTTCCGGAGATCGTTGGGAAGCTGAATCGAGTATTGACCCGTCGTGGTGTCGGCCTGGGCCTGGCCAAGCGGGACAGTGAGGTTTGCTGAGTTGTAGATAACGACAACGTTACCCGGCTCGGTCGTCCCGACGAAGCGAGGACGATGGTTGCTGGTGATTCCATCACCGACAATTCCGGTATCGTCGGCAGGGAGGATCCCGAGACTGGGCGAGTTGCTCGGCGCCACCGTGTCGATCGTGAAGTTCAATGGCAGGCTGATCGTCGAGCCGAACAGGTTGGTCGCCTTGACCTGCACGGTTTTGAGACCGTCGGTCAACGGGGTCGAGAATTGAAGAATGAAGTTACCGTTGAGGTCGCTCGTGCCCGTGGCCAGGGCGGCCCCAACCGGGTTGCCACCGACCGAAAAGAACAATTCAACGGTCACGTTCTGGTCGGTCAGACCCAGGATGTGGGGCAACGTGATGTTGGTGATCTTCTGGCCGTTCGACGAGTCATCGAAGGGAGAGAGCCCGATGGTGGGTGTCGCGGGCGGAACCGGCAAGCCCAGGTTGTTCGCCTGGAGCTGGAAGGTGAAATTAACCTTGTTCCCCGTCGTCCCCGAAGCATCAGTGGCCTGGATCTCGATCGTCTTGAGGCCATTCGATGTGAACGCCGATTGGTTGACCTGGATCGAGTACTTGCCGAAGGCGTCGGTCTGATTGGCCGCCGTGTTGGTGCCAGGATTTGTCGGATCGTAACCGCCGATCAACTTGCGGTTATTCGGATCGGTCACGTCGTAGATGGTGATCAGCACGGTGTTGCCGAAGGCCGTCTGCTCGCTGTAGCCGTTGATGATCGGCCGGGACGAGGTGGGCGTAACGAGCGGAATTCCGGCGGGTGTGGTTCCCGCGGCAATGCTCGGGTCGAGGCTGATATTATTCGGCTGAGCCGTCGTGTTGGGGAAGACAATCGGAGCCAAGCGGATCGCGAACGTTCCACGGCCGTAGGTGGTCGCAAACAGGTCGTTGGGATCGCCAGGCTGAGCCACCGCACGGCCGGTGGTCGGATCGATGTAACCGATCGACAGGTTAAGATCGGTGACATGGACGTTTGGCAACATGCCACCGTCTCTCGGGGCACCGTCAAAGATGGTGTTGGGATAGAGTGCCCATGTGAGCCCATCGTCGAGTGACCGGTAAACGCCAGACTCGGCCGAGACGTAAAGGACCGGGTGAGTCGGGCCATTCGCCACGCCCGGATTGTCGGGGATCACATATCGCCAGTCGGCCACGATCGACGACAGATACTTGGCCTGGGTATCGGACAGATTGTTGTTGCCGAACGCCGGATTCATGATCGAGAACAGGTTGCTGGTAATATTCCTCCAGACCTGGGCCGATCCCGAGGCGAGCGAGTCCGCGGTGTGGAACACCCCCCGATGGGTGACGGCATACGCCTCATGGTTCCCACGAGTCGGGTTGGTGATAATCTTGAGAACGGGGGAGCCGTCGAGACCGGTCGAGATGTCGGTCCAGGCATTGCCGCCGCCAACCGTACCGCCGCCGGTCTGGGTGACGAAGATCTTGCCACCGACCGTGCCCGCATAGACAAAGTTATTCAGGTTACCGATACCGCCGGGGCTGTTCGGATCGGGAGCACCGAAGGCCAGAGCCGGAGCGTACGTCCCGTCGAGTGAGGTCGGCTCGGCGATCACCAACCAGGAACTCCCCTGATTGATGGTCGCGAAGACCCGGCCCTGGTTCGAGCTCATAATCACCTGATCACCATTGATCGGGTTGATTGTGAAATTTCCCTGGGTCAGGCCGTTGCCATACGTCGCGCCGTCGGTCCACTGAGGATCACGCGTCCCGCTGTTCTGAATCAGGCCCGTGGTCCGGGAAATAAACGGTGAGCCGTTGAGGCTGACCTGGAAGAAGTCAGTGAAGTTGCCGCCAAGACCGGGGAAGAGGTACTGATAGACGATGCCCCGGTTCTGCTGGTCGGTCTGCACACCGACGCCGCTCGTTTCTCCTCGGAGTTGTTGCAGGAAGGGGTCTTCGATCGGAGCCACCCAGGAAAGGTCGCCATCGCTCAACACATCGGGATTCGATGTGCCAATCCCGGTATGGACTCCGTTGCCGTAAACCAGGGCCTGCGCGATCTGTGCGGCGACATTGCTCGGCTGAGCGGCCCCATAGAAGAACTGGCCAATCGCCAGATTGCCGTTGCGAGAGTAGGTCGGCGAGGCCTGCGACCCGATGCCCAGGCTGATGGAACCGTTGTCATCGACTCCGGTGAAGACCCCCTGATCATTCCCGAAGATCAACCGGGCATGGCCGGTCAGCGGGTCGATGATCGAGATCACACGGTGCAGACCCGTGGAGGGCCTGCTATCCGAGGGGCCGCCGAGGAGCAATCGGTCGAAGGGAATCCAGGTCACACCCGACCCGTCGTTGGTAAAGCCGTTTCCGCCGCTGGCCACACTCCTGACGTTGTCGAGATAAAGCGTCGTATTCGTCTGGAACGGTGCGTCAGGGTCGGAAATCAAGTTGAGGTACTGAGTCCGGCTCGCGTCGAAGAAGACGAAGTTGCCGAACACCGTTCCCACCGACGGAAGCCCGTCGGTCACCACTTTGACCTGGGCACGGCCTTCGGTCCTGATCTGGAGCAGGCCACCGTCAGGCCGGCTGCCGTCATACGCAACCGCGGCGTGGGAATCGAAGGCTTTGGAGCTATCGATCCGCAACAGCCCCGACTGCTGGCCCACCGAGGTTCCCCCCAGGTAGACGATGTTGGGATTGGTCGGATCGATCGTCAACGCGATGTTGTAATTCGAGCTGCCAGGAAGGCCACTGCTGGTGGTGGGCGCGTATTCCGGCCGGTTCGGGTCGTTACTCGGCAACGCGGCCTTGAGACCGTTCACCGGTGCATAACCCGTCTGGAGCAAGGTCCAGGTGGTGCCATTGTCCTTGGTCATATAAAGACCCAGGAAATTCCCGTCCTGCGCGGCGACCGCCGCGTAAAGCCAACCCTCATAAATGATGTTTTGAGGGTCTCTCGGGTTGGGCACCAACGGGTCGGGCCGGGCCAGCACGATCCGGCCTGGATTCGAGGGGAATGTGCCTCCGGCAACGGAGATGGCCGAGGGCGGAGTGTAATCCAGGTCGCGGATGAGTGGTGAGAAGCCGTTTCCGGCCATCAGATTGAGTGACTGACCTCGGTTCGGGCTGATATAAACACCCGACCCCTGGAATGCCACGTTGATGACGTTGACGTTCCCCGTCGGGTTGTTGACCGCGTTCGGGATGGCGCTATTGAGGTTGAGCGAGATATCAGTTGCGGTCGTCCCGTGCACGCTGTCGGTGGAGAGCTTCTGCCAGGTCTGACCGGTGTCGAGGCTTCGCCAGAGGCCACCGTTGGCCCCTGCCAGCGCGGCATAGACGATTACATTGCCTTCAACCGTCGGCTTGGGATCGACAACTACTTTGTAGGTGCTTGTTCCCTGCCCCGATGCACCGAGCTGGGCAAACAGGTGATCGCGCTGGAACGGAGACCCAGGAGGCGCCGAGAAGGGAAGGTTGTTATTGGTGCTGTCCAGCAGGGTCCAGGTCGCACCACCATCCATCGAGCGGAGGAATCCAACTCCACGGCTGGTGTTGCCGCCAATCACCTGCCCATTGCTCTGGCTGCCATCAGCGAATCCGGTGCCCGCGATGACGATCGACTGCTTCGGATCATTGTTGCGGGAGAACACGGCAATGCTGCCGATGTTCATGCCGAAGCTGGGGCCGAAATCGGTCAGCGGAACATAGGTCGGTCCGTTGGGGTCGGTCGTCAGGAAGTTGGTGGTCTTCCAGATTCCACCGCTGGATCCGGCAACGAAAACCGTATTGCCAGAGGGGTCCGACGAATCGATCGCGATCCCACCGATTTGACCCGAGTATCCGTAGCCGGTCGTGGTATGCGTGGTGGAGGTCGGCCCGACGGAAGTCCAGGTGTTGTGGGCCAGCGGGTCGATCGGATTGGTCGTAAAGATTCGGAACCCGACGGACGTCTGGTCGGCGACAAGCTCACCCAGGCCACTGTCCTGGACACTCTTCTTGAATGAGAGCGACCAGTTGCCGAATGATCCGATCCGGCCCGAATTCAAGACGGCGTTACTCTTGATCTGGAGTGTCCATGCTCCACCCACGTTCTTCCCGTTAAACGCACTCAGAGGCTGTTGCGGGAGGAACCGGCCGAAGAACGGGGGGCCGCCGTTCTGAATCAGCGTCGTTGCCGTATCATCGAAGATCGTGTTGTTGAAGTTGGCCTGAGTGCCCGTACTTCCGACGCCCGTGAACAGCTTGACAACGGTCCCGTCGGGCCCAATCAACGAGGCTTCGAGATCGGGATCGTACGGGTAATTGATGTTCAGGATCAGTGTGACGCCCTGTGCCAGGAACGTCTCAGGAATGTTGATCGTTGAAGTGATCGTCTGCTGCGGAGCAATCGGGATCGAGTTCTGCGACCCGGTCGAGGGGAAGGTTAGAGGAATCGTCGTGGCCGTCGGAGTCTGCTTGAGCAGCGCGACACCCGCATTCAGATTGGAGTCGAGCAGATCGCCGGCCGCAGATCGAATGCTCGATGCCAGAACAATCGTGTACGTGCCACTAAGCTGCTGCCTGGCGAAGCCAATCCGATACGTCCTCGGCGACGTGGGGTTGGGATCGGTCCCCAACGGGTTGGCCAGGATGGTGAAGGGATCAGTGGCGGTCGCAACGATCTCCCCACTCGGCCCCATGATCCGGAGGATGCTGGCTGGCGTGATGCTCGACGGATCCATATCGCGGTCGAAGGTCACGTCGATCGAGTTGACCGTGTTATTGAGGACAAGATTATCCGAGGTGAATGGGGCGCCCGAGACGTGGGAACTGATCAGGCGCGGACCGCCCAGAACCAGGGGGAGCGTATCCTGATCGTAGGGACCAGGAACGAACGTCCCATCAATCCAGGCCGCGTTGTTGGCCGAGGTCGGGTTCGGAGCCGCGTAGGCATCGCCAAGCTGCCCACTCCCCGTCTGTTCGTGGGTCACCGCATTGGCGTTCTGATCCATATAGTTGCCCAGGGGCGACAACGGAGCAATCGCATTCGGATTGCGGATTCGGTCCTGGATCCCTGGGTTATTCGGATCACTCGGTTTGATGATGTAGCTGTACGTACCAACGCGAGTCTGTGGCGCAAAATGGATTCGGAAGCGAGTGTATCCGAATCGATTGTTGGGATTGGCCGGATCGGTTCCCGACGGAATAAATTCAACCGACTGAACGGGAATCGGCACACTCAAGCCGTTTGTCGTCGTATCGCGATAGTAGACGCTCACCAGCAACGAGGCGAACGTCACGGGATTAATCGGGCGGTCAAATGTGACCTCGAACGCACTGACCGTAGGGGCCGCATTGGGCGACTGAGGATTGATCGGGTCATTGGGCAGGCCGACTGCCCCCATCGTGCTGTGGATGATCCGGGGCCCCCCCGAGATCGCCAGCTTGGCCGTCCGGATATTGAGCCGTTCCAGGCCATTGATGTCATTGATGCTGTTTTCGTTGCTCGACCAGATCGGGTAGATGTTGCCGCCGTAAACGGCCAGGCCCTGATGCGTCCCGAATCCAAAGGTCCCATCGGTATTGGGATTACCGCTCGACTGGTTGTCGGGGATCGGGCCGAGATTGACTACCTCTCCCGTGATCGCATCCACAGCGTATTGCGATCGATTTGCATACACTTGCGGCGCGTAGATCTGACCGCCGTTGTTGCTCGCCGCAACATAGGTGGTCACTCGGGCACGCGCCGCGTCGTTGCGGGCGTCGAGCCAGGAGAGAACCACCGAGCCGGTTGTCACGTCGACTTGAACTTGGGGCTGGAACTGCGGTCGGCCCGATACGCCCGTGCTCCCTTCGGAGAACCCGTCCCTGGCGCCCACGTCATCGTTGACTTGAAGCCGGCCGCCATTGCCAGTTACGCCGGGATTGAAAGTGCTGGGAAAGCCCCAGGTCCGACCACCGTCGTCGGAGACCATCATGAAGATGTCGGTGTTGTCGGCGGGATTGATCGTGTTGTTATAGCGGTCGGTGAACGCGGCATAGAGCCGCCCCTGATAGGGACTGAACGCCCCCAACGTGTTGTCCGACGCGAGCGAAATGCCAGGGCCGATCCCCTTGCCAGTGACCGCGGCCCCCAGCGGATAAGGAGCGGCCATCGCCCCACGAACAAAGGTCGATGTGACCACGGTATTCTGGATCGGCAACATCCCCGAAGTGAAATTGAGCGCCCAACTCCGAAGGCTGCCGACGGTTGTATTCGCGTTGATGATCCGCAGCGTCCAGGTGCCATTGAGCTGCGCTGCCGTCCGGCCGCCGAAAAGCCCGTTCAGGTTCCCCCCCGCGGGCCGGTAATAGCCCATATAGGGCGAAGTGCTGTTGGGATTGCCGATCGGGCGTGCGGACACCCCTCTGTCGGTAAAGATCGTCGGCGACTGCTGACCGTTGGCGGTCACACCAAGATTTGCCCCGGACGCTCCACCGGCGGCGGCTCCGCCATTCGGCGTCAGGACGATCGTCGTGCCGTCCGGCGCGATCAACTGAATGTTCAGATCGTTGACTGCCGTATGAGTCAGGATAATGCTGACCGAGAGGTCACTGAGTTGCGAGAAATTTGCGTTCGTAATATCAACAAGCGTCGTGTAATTGTTCGTCGTTGACGCAGCAATTGAAACCGGGCCCGCGAGCCCGTTGAACGTCTGAGCGGCGGCGCCTAGCGTCCGATTGGCCCGAATGACATCGGTCGGCGGGCTGTTTTGCAGCCCGCTGTTGAAATCATCGTAAATGACCGTGACCTGACCACCGGGAATCCCCGTGTCGCCCGGACCGTAGAGCGCCGGATTCGCCGGTCGACCTTGACTGATCGCCAACTGCGGCGTTGTGGCACGCTGCGTACCGGTGCCGCCATTATTGCCGTTGCTGTTGAGCACAACCGGGCCCGAGAAATTGAACCCGCCATCCGACGAGGCAACCATCAAGATCCGGTTCGGATTGAAATTGACCGCGTTTTGATGAGGCTGGTCATTCGTGGCCCAAGCCACATAAATATTGCCGGCGTAAGGATCGGTCTGGGTGTAACTCTGATTTAGGGCGTCGGTGTCGGTATAGCTCGACAAGTTGTCATCAATCGCCAGCATTGGCGTCAACGCCATATCCTGGGTTGACTGATAAACAACCTTTGACAAAAACTGACTCGCGGTGTTCGTCGTAAAGTTATAGCCGTTGAGCACCAGCGCATTGGGGCTATTGGGACCGGTCGAATTCGTGTGTTGCGAGGTGAGAACGTAGAAGTTCCCATTCCGGTCGAACGCGACACTTGCGTCGGTAGCTTGCGAATAGGGGATCTGGTTCGTCGCCGGGCTGGTCGGATCGGTGAGGAGCCCAGTTCCGAGACCGGACAGGCTCGTCCAGGTCTGGCCACCATTGTTGGAGTACGCGCCTTCGATAAAGACTTGCGGCGTCGGGGCGGCAAACGCCGGATCGTTGCGGGTCCAGACTGCGGCCAGCTTCAGTGGGTTGTTTTTGTCGACCGCGATCGAGGGCGAGCTCTCATCCCCTCGCGACGTCGAAACGGTGACCGGCCCGTTGGGATCAACGTATGGGGCGGGCAAAGTCGACTGCTGCACCGATACGAGTAACGACCCGGGCAGGGTCGCCATGAGTGTCCGCGTCTCCAAACCCTCGAGAGTCAGCCGGCGCATCGCCGACTTTCGAGCGGATTCGCGGCGAAACCCAACCAGGGCCCGATTGTGGCCCGCTTTGGCTTTGACTTCGGACCGTTCCGAACGCATGGCCATCTCTCCGCTGTAATATCTGAGCGCAACCCTGGACCAGGGCGTTTACGAGCCGAGCACAACGTCGGGTCGAGGAAGGGGATGCTGTTAATCTAGCAAACATGCAGCCGACTGCGCCGTTAGTCAAATCGAGGCGACTAACGCGTGAAGATTGCAAATCGCATCATCGCGAACATTTCTCATCATTTCCGGATGACGCCGGCGAACGACACACTTTTTGATAGCTTGCATGTATGGTATCAGCCTAGATTCGCGTTCGTCAACACAATGCTCTTTGGGATGTTCCTGATTGTGGTATTTTAAGGACAAAGAGGATGAACAAATCGGCGCCATGCATGCACCTTCACGCAATGCGCGCAGCTTCATCGAGCTCGATCTTCCCATGTCGAGCCACTCACGAGGTAAAAACGCCAAAAAGTCGGTGCGTCTCGGACCTCAACCGTCCTTCACCACCACATTGTGGAGACGACGATACCCGTCCCAGAACGAATAATCTAGGGGGCGTTCCAAGCGGAACAAATAAGGATAGTCATGAGACCTTCCTCGTGTCTAGTCGTGCCTTCCTGATCGTTTTTGCCTTTTTGAATCACTCCTCGATTCGAGCGGATTGAAAGCCGAACCAATGGCAACCTCGCCTGCCCGTCTGTGCGGTCCATGACCTGGATGGCATCCACCAATGACGAAGGCAAACACGCCACTACCGACCAAAATACGCTTAATATTTCCTGCTGTAGCTGTTTCTGATTGAGACAGCGAAAGTGGGGTATGATTGGAACTCGAAAGCCAGCGCGGAATTCGTTGGCAATGGATACCAATGAACCAACGGGGAGCTCGACTTCAGGACTGATTGGTCCTTGAACTGTCCGAGCAACCCTGTCCACTTGTATGGGCTCCAGGAGTTCGCCGCTAAACGCCGGCCGCTACTCCCCTCCCCTACCGCGGCCTGGAGCCGCCCACCAACGAGTGACGTACGTCCCCACCGCCATCAGCCCGTCCGGGCGAAAGCCACACGATCGGGGGCTGGGTCCCCAACGGCACAGATCGCTTGGCCGGTGATCCGCCCGACCAATCACGGTGCGAATACTCGCGATCACCTTGTGGCTGATGGATCTAATCCTGACGTGCCTCGGATCACCTCAATGCACCAGGCCTGGGTAGCTGTCAGGCATCGTATAGATTCTCTTCGAATCCAAATCTGAATTCATTCTATCCGTTACATCAACAAATTTAAATGGATCATCGTATGTCGAAAACAAATTTTGGTTGCTTCGTTGGGGCAAGTTGGCTCCAAAAATATTCTTGAGAACGACCCGGAACGAGTTGACCGGTGTGATCTGATCGGTGAGCCCCTCGTAATTGCGATCAGGAAAATAGTAGCAGTTCAGAATGCTCATCCGCTCGCGGAGGTCGGTCATCTCGAGGTCGTTCAAATGATGCCGCAAGCCCGAGCCATGATCGGACTGAAGAATGATGATGGGAGGCTCGGGCGACTCTGCGAGGATTCGATCGATCGTCCGCTCGATCTGCTTGGTCAGAAAAATCGCTTGCTTGCGGTAGCATTCGCGGTAGCTCGTGGGGTTGTCGAAATCTTTGGTTCGTCGACTCGTCGCGTTGGGACCATTGCCAACTCTCGGGCTGACATCCTCACCATTCTCTCCGAAGACGAAAGGGTGGTGTGGACTGATGATATGGGCGAACGTGAATGTCGGGGCCTCTTCGGCGGCAATCTGCGGGAGATAGTCCAGAATAAAAAGGGTCCGCAAACGGAGCGACGTGTAGTAATCCCAAAACTCGCTCTTGAATGGTAAAAATCGCAGCGGCGTCATGCGGATCACCAGCATCTGGAAGTTATCCGCCGGATGACGAGGACCGAGATAGAGATCCGCCTTGGTACATTCGGTGATGTCGTAGCCTGAAGCGAACGACGCGAACTTGTAACCGAGCGGCCGTAACGATTTGATGACGAGATTGTCGCAAATCAACGTGGACAACGTCTCTGTGTCGCGTGCCGACGGATCAATCAATGTGTCGAGATAGTCGCAGTTCAATATTGACGACAGTGACAGGGTCGTCTGGCAATAGTTAGACCGGCTCTTGCGGGCAACGAAAAACCCCTTCTGCTCAAGTCGGTTCAGAAACGCCTCGTTGTCGTAATCGAAGAGTTCCTTCATCACGTCCGAGCGCGCGTAGGCGTCCAGGATGATGAAGTAGATATCCGGCAGCCGACCCGGCTTCGGGGCCAACGGGATCCCACCTTCAGCTCGAATGATCGGCGCGGCGGGTTCACGGATCCGAGCCATGACCACGTGACTGGATGGCAGGAAGACCAGGATCAGCGCGAACACGTTGAGATAGCTCGACCAGAGTCCCGGGTTTTTCAATCGCCGGAAGATCAAGTTCCGCGCCGGAACCGCTCCAAGCACCAGGATCGACAGCAGGATCCAGGGGTGCTCCCGATAACCTCTCCGGACCCATAATTGGCTTAGCTCCTGGAGCGTGGTGTCGACCACAACCAGGCAGTGGTTGAATGCAAAGAAGAGCGCGACGACCAGCGAAGTCGCCAGCGCGGCCCGCTGGCCGTCCCGTGAGAGCCGCCACAGTAATAGCCAGACGGCAAGCGTCACGGTCAGCACCAAGCTGATTGGCGCCACCAAGGACCGTGGTGACGCCTCGTAGACGTTATGCGAGTAGAGGGAGAGAATCGGGAAGATCCCGATCAGAAAGGGATGAAGCACCCATTGCTTTCGGGCAGGGATCCCCTGCCCCGCATCAGGTACATCACCCGACCGCTGTCCGGAATCGGATCCGAGGCCTCGATATCGAAGTATTGTCGAAAGCATCGCTCGAATTCATCTTGGTGATAATCGGGGAAAATATCCTCACGGCTTGCGAGAAGCCGAGCAACCTGAGGATCGCGTTTCGGTACAAACTCAATGAGGAGCGTTTGCCCAAGCTGTTGCAGAAACTCGGCGATACTGAGCAGGGGAATGTTATTGGCAATCGCCAGGTGATGAACCAGCGCTAAGGCCAGAATCACGTCGACCGGACCTCGGCTCACGAGCGACGCCCGTTCGCGATTCTGCCAGCCGGTACCAGGACTGGGATTGAGTAGGTCAAGCATCAACGGCAAAATCCGCGAGTCACCTCGCTTGACCACCTCGAGGTAGTTCAGCTCGACACAGCCTGGGTCGACATCGAAGGCCACCGTCGTGATCCCCCGCGCAGCGGCGACCCGACTGAACCGGCCTGTGTTTGCTCCCAGGTCCCAAGCGGTCGCCGGCCTGATCCGGTCGAGGTATTCCGCGACAATCGCTTCCTTCCGGCTCAAGGCCGAGTCGGTGTAGCTATTCTCCTGGTAGTAGCCCGCCCATTGGGTCTTTCCCGGTTCCCAATGGAAACGCCGAATCGCTGACTCGAGATGACCGATCAGGCCCAATAGCGCCCCGCGACCGAATTGCCGCTTGGCAGACCGAGCCAACCCCGCCGTACCGGCGTAAGCCGTCTGCATTTTCGCGTGCAAGTGAATATGAATTGCTAACGCCGGCCAAAGCTTCGTTCGCTTCGGCAGGAGCCGGCTGGCCAGGTCGAGCGGGATCCCATCGATGTTCGTGCGTGAGAGCTGGTTGAGCCGCACGTCAGTCAGGCTCATGAGAGCCAAGGGCGCGAGAAAGTGCTGGCAAAACTGGCGATAGGCAACCCAGGGGCTCCCCTCGCGATACGCCTCAAACGAGAGGGTATCAATGAAGATCACTCGCCCGTTCCGGAACTGGACGTTGTAAGCGGTGCAGTCCTTCAACGTCATTCCGTATTCAATGGCTCGCTTCTGAATCGCGAGTGTTAGAAGCGCCGCGGCCTTGAACTGGCCGAAGCTCCATTCATACGGATAAGAGATAAACGGAATCAGCTCGGGCCGAAGCACCTTGTAGACAACTGCAGAGTCGACCAGTGCCAGGTCTACCTCCTCATGCGGGACGAGCCAACCGTCGTCCACGAGGCGGCCGTAGAGACCTGAGCCGATCAGGAGGTCGTAATCGCTCCGGTACGAGTGATTTACCTGGCGATACAGGACACCGTCCTGCTTGAACATAAATCCGTTGGGGTCGCGAAACGAAGCTTCTGATCGCGTCCCATGGACCTCATGCATTGTTTTTGAAGAGGCGGCCAACGGAAGTCCGCACCGTGACCAATGAGGACTTCAAGAAAAACAGGCTGCTGAACATTCCGGCAATCAGCACCTGAAGCAATAAGCTGCCGCTGCCAGGATCCAGATAGGCCAAGACCAACGGAAGATTTTGCGCGGTCGGCAGGAGCCACATCATGGGCGTTCCCTCTCATCAACTGGGCCGATACTTAGCTTCGCTGGCCATGTGCGACGGTTTGGAACGCATTGCTGAGGGGGGGGCCGAGATCAAGGGTGTATGCGACATACCATCCCCCAACCCAACGACACAAGCAAGCGTGAGATCCGATACTTTAACCAAGCGTCATTTCGACCCGCCACGGCCCCGATTTTTTTAGTTTTTATCGCGTTGAACCTGGTCATCGATGGAAACCAAGCGTCAATGCCGGCATGGAGCATATGACGCATGAAAGGCTCGCCCCCTGCATCATGCTTAAATCAAATCAAGATTCCAGCTTGCACCCGCAATGCGGAGGATCAGTTCCTTCCAAGAGCCCATGGTGGGGTTGGTTGGGAGTCGTTCTCTTTTTTGCTTGACCCACTTTGCGGCAGGGAGCGGAACCGGAATCGAGACGACCAGATCGCAAGGGCAGAACCGAAGTCGACCCTTTCCGGTTTCTCTCGAAGAGTCCCCTGCCCCGCACCGACTCATTCTTTGAGTGGTCCCTGTTACGCCGCGTAACGCGCAGAGAGCCGACGGCCGAACCGCCCCCCTGTTACGCCGCGTAACGCGCAGAGAGCCGACGGCCGAACCGTCCCCCTGTTACGCCGCGTAACGCGCGGACAGTCAGCCGCCGGTCTGGGCTCATGTTACGCCGCGTAACGCGCCGATAGATGGATCGCTGTTACGCCGCGTAACGCTCGTTTTTTTTGGAGACTGGAGTAGGACGACCGAAGGGTTCTCGACCCGAGGCCTTCGGGTTCCACGGGTCATCCGGTTCGCGGCATCAATCGTCTCTCCGGTGACCTGGCTTAGTCTCCTCTTTTGGGGGCCCCGACCCGTGCGAACGATCGCGTTTCTGAACAAGAAGGGAGGGGTCGGCAAGACCTCGACCTGCCACCACCTCGCAGGGACGCTCGCCCGACGAGGCCTGCGCATCTTGCTGGTGGATGCCGACCCCCAGGCTTCGCTGACCCAGGGCCTGCTCGGGCCGGAGGTCGCCCGCCACTTGAAGCCTCGCGAGACGATCGCGGGCCTGTTCGACGACGCCTGCGACGCCGACATGGAAACCCTGATCCGACCGGCCAGTGTTCCCGGCGTCTCGCTCTTGGCGGGATCGAGCCGGATGGACAAGTTCAACGCCCTGGAACCGTGGACCACGGGCGACTCCCAATACATTCTTCGCGACGCCTTGCGGGAAGTCGCCGGTGACTTCGACCTCACCCTGATCGACTGCCCACCGCACATTTACCTGTGTGCTTGGTCGGCCATGGTCGCGGCGCAAGGGATCGTGGTCCCGCTCCAGGCCGAGGACTACGGGGCACAAGGAGTCGCGGCGATCCAAGGGTCGATCGATCACGTCCGCGCGGGGGCCAATCCGCGACTGACCGTGCTGGGCTTCTTGCTCACGATGTTTCAAAAGTCGCTCGCGGTTCACGCGGGGTATGCGGCTGACCTGCGGGCGATCTATGGGGACGCCGTCTTCGAGACGGTCGTGCCGCACGCCAAAGACTTCAAAGAGTCGGTCATGCTCCGCAAGCCGGTCGTCGCCTACAAGCCACGCTCAGCGGCGGCCAAAGCCATCGACGCACTGGCTGACGAACTCCTAGCGAGGCTCGACGCCCGCGTCGCCGACGAGCCGAGGAGGGTTGCCTGATGGCCAAGCCGAATCAGACCGACGAGGCAAGGATCAATCGGCTGGCGTCAATGACCCGCTTGCCGGCCGAATCCGAGTCGATGGCAGCCGACCCGGAAGCGAGGTCATTCGAGGGCCGCTCGCGGCTGAAAGCGGCGGCCGAGATCCGGCTCGACCGGATCGTTGCCGACCCCAACCAGCCCCGCGTCGAGTTCGACCCGGAATCGCTCAGTCGGCTCGCCTCCAGCCTCAAGCAGCGTGGGCAGCTCCAGCCGATCCGGGTCCGCTGGGATGAGGCCCTGGATCGTTACGTTGTGGTCGTGGGCGAACGGCGATGGCGAGCCGCCGGACTCGCCGGCCTGACGGCGATTGCCTGCGTCGTCGCGTCTGGCAACGCGGCGCCGGAGGAAATCCTGGAGGACCAGCTCATCGAGAACTGCTTGCGAGAAGATCTCAGGCCGATCGAGCAGGCCAAGGCGTTCAAGACGCTCCTGAGCCGGCTGGGGATCTCCCAACGGCAACTCGCCGAACGGCTCCAGGTCAGCCCTCCCACGATCACGAGGGCACTGGCGCTTCTGGAGCTACCCGACTCAATCCAGTCATCGGTCGACGCCGGTGACATCGCGCCGCACACCGCGTACGAGATCTCGAAGATCGACGACACCGCGATCCAGGTCGAAGTCGCCGCCCAGGCGGCCCAGGGCCGGCTCCGTCGCGACGACATGCGTGAGATGGTGACCCGGACGCCGAGACAGAGCAGGGGGACGGCTCCCAAGCCCTGGGTCCACAACGCCGACGGCCGGGTGCGGGTGACCCTGACTCCTTTGGCCGAGGACGTGGGGCATGAGGAGCTGGTCGAGGCGCTGCGGTCGGCCCTCGCGACCCTCCGCAAGAAGAGTCGCGGTCAGGCCGCCTGAGTGCGGATCAGGCGTCGGGCTCGCCTTCGGGGAATAAGGTCCGTTGCGCCGCCTTGGTCGTGCCGAGCCGCTTTTCGAGCGCCACGAGGCAAAGCGGCTCGAGCATCTTTTTCCAGCGACCGAGGCCAGGGTTCTCCTCCTTGACCTCGGACAGAATCGCCTCGCGTTCCGCGTCCTGGAGTCGATCCCAGGCGGCGCGGAGCTCGGTCTCCCGGGCCTGATCTCGTTCCGAATCGTCGCGAGCACGGCGACGGGCCTGACGCCCATTCTCCTCGGCGGCTCGTTCCACCTCGGTCGCCGCGGTCTTCGCCTCGATCACCGCAGCGGTGGGGAAGTCGCCCGGAGCCTGGTAGTCGGCCCGGATCGACGCGACGAGGTAACCGGCCGGATTCTTGCCGACCCGCTTGTCACCGTTGCGCAAGAGCCAGTCGAAGACATCCACCTTGGTCTGAATCCGCCCGCTGGGGTGCGCCTCGACCAGCTCGGCGGCGATCTTTGCCGTCACCCCACGTGACTTGAGCACTTCGATCAGCTCCGACGTCTCCTCCTCCACGGGCGACTCGTCCGCCTGCCCCGCCTTCCCTCGGATCAGGATGATCCGCCAGCATCCTCGCTTGACGTACGAGTACCGCTCCTCAAGGCTCAACGGCTCGAGAAAGCCAAGTTGTTCGAGCTCTTCCAGGGCCGGCTTGAGCCGGCGCTTCAACTCGGTGGGCGCATAGGACCGGCTCATTCCTATATGCTCACATGCCATTGTTCTTAAGTCGAAGTCAAGTCGCGACCGGCGGTAGAACCGCTTATCCAGGAAGCGGAACATCCGTTTGGTCGTCGGCAGTCGCAATCGGAGATAGAACTCGAGGTCGAGTTGTTTGAGGTTGCCGCTCTGGAAGCTCTGGAAGATGACCTCGTTCCAGCGGAAGCTCGACAAGGGCAGGGGGGCCTTTTCGGTCTTCAACGGCTTGCCCGCTCGCGGCGCCGGCCGGCGCCGTTCGCGATCGTAGAGGGTGACGTTGTCCAGGACGTGGAAGTTCTCATCGACCCAACTCTTGGCGTTATTGTCCCACCAGGCATTCTCATACATCAAGACCACGCCGACCCAACGATGCAGTGCCTCTTCGATCCGGCGATAGCTCTGCCCGCTCTGAGGCCAACCCAGCAGCTCGATCAACTCGTAGCGGGAAAATCCGACCTTGGCCTCGGTGAAGTTGTTTCGCCGTTTCGTCAACTGGATCAGACCGACCAGGACCTCGTCATCCAACGAGGTTGGCAGGCCGTGCTTGTGCGTTCCCATGATCGTCAGTCGCCGGACGATCGGCGCACTATCGCGGCATTCCAACTTGTCTTCAAAGACCAACGTGGTCTGCCCATCAGGAATCCGGTCCGTCAGTGCGGCGATGGGAAACTCGGCGAGGTTCAGCTCATCCTTCCAGCCAGCATCAAGCGCCGAAGGGCTTTTCGCGACGTGCTCGATTCGGGCCGGTTCCTCAATCGACTGATCCCAATCGTCCATCGCTGCTCCCCGGGGCTCAGGATGTTAAGCAAAAGGTGTGAGCGGTTCTTCCGGATTCGAGAACGATCGAAAAAAAAAAACAGCATCAAAACAGCGGTAAGCTGTTGTTGTTCTTTTCTTCTAAACAAGAGTCTAATACAAATTCTAGGCGCCGCAAGTGTTTTGTGATGCAGAACTTATGGACCCTAACTATGTCCCGTTAATCGCTAGTGGTATGTCCGGTTAATCGTGGGTGCAGAGGGGAAGTATGTCCGGTTGATCGTGAGAAGTATGTCTCATTAATCGCTAAACGGCGGGTTATTCATGTCCGGTCGATCGGTATGGACAAAAAGCAACTATGGGTCGAATATCGGTAGTATACAAATTGTCACGGGTGCACCTCCGCGGCGAGTATGTCCGGTTCATCGGCATGTACACAAAAACATGCTTACGCACCGAGACTCAGGCCGTAGAGCCAACAGGGCCGGATTAATCGGTAAACAAAGCGGGGCTCAGAGGATATCGTGGGGTCGAGCGGCATGGAGAAAGTATGTCCGAACAATCGTGGTGGACGTACGTGAATCATAGGTCGGGATGGGACGCCGAGACAAAGTATGTCCGGTTCATCGGCAGAGGAAGAGCGTTCGAGTGAGCTCCCGGCAGGGCAGGGTAAGTATGTCCGGACTATCGGTAATCCCACCCAAGGATCTCACGATGCTGCGGCAGTAAGTATGTCCGGTCTATCGGTACTCTCCTGCAGAGAGTAGGGTGCCGAACCTGCGAGGCTCGCCCAGATTACCGTTGACGGTCATGCTAAAACGAAAAAATAAATCTCTGACAAGCGACTGAGCGGCAGGTGATCTGGGCTCAGATTCAAGGTGGCCATGTCTGGCCGAGTGGATTTTCAAGGTTTACGGGGCGACGAGGAGGAGAGCCGGCCAAGCAAGTCTTTCCAGGCAGATCGGTTCTCGGTCTCGAGTTGGCTGACTCGTTCGAGGAGCCAGGTCGTCGAAGCCTGGGGATTGTTGGTCGGAGGGGGCTTTCGCTCGATCCGAAGTGGGGTGACTTG